>NZGD01000048.1 GCA_002690925.1 Rhodopirellula sp. | reverse complement strand
GTCCGTTCCGTGCTCAGTGAGGGGTCGCGTTGGTTCACATAGGTCAGGACCACGCTGACGGTGACCCGGTTGGCCCCTGCCGTTTCGTTGCCCTGGACATTCACCGGGCGCACTTCCCATCCGACAACCCGCGCGCCGAACATCAACTCCCTCTCTTCCACAAGGCGGAGCGTGCTCTGCCTTTGGATTCTGTCACGCAAGGCTTCGGACAAGGACTGTGCGGCCGTGGTCGACACGAGCGGATGTGCAGGTTCAAAATCGGTCACGCTGAAGGTGGAGGCGCCGGAGGTTTGGGCGCCGTAGGGGGAATAGACGCCGCATCCGGCCAACCCCATGGCGCCGATTGCCAAAACCACGATGCCAAGCCACTTCGTCATTTCAAATCGTATTCCTTGATTTTCCGGTACAAGGTGCGCTCGGAAATGCCGAGCTCCTCGGCGGCGTACTTGCGCTTGTTGCGATGCTTTTCGAGGGCGCGGCGGATGAGCTCTTTCTCGGAATCCTGAAGCGAAAGGACCACTTCGTCGGCCGGCTGATGCGCCACGTCCTGCAATTCGTGGGCAGGCCCCGTGCTTTCGGGTCCTGCGAACTGTGGCAAAGCCGCCAACACCCGCTGTGTTTCGCCCGCCGAGAGGTCATCCTGAAACACGCGTTGCACCAATTCGGCCTCTGCCTCTCCTCCTTGCAATCCGCCGTTCTTCATCAGCGACATGACCAATTGCTTGAGGTCGTTCAAGTCGCCCTTCATGTCAAACAGCACCTTGTACAGAATTTCGCGCTCGTCCATCCCGTCCGTGGAATTCGCCGAAGTTGTGGTGCTCGGCAAGCGGCTGCGGTGGGTCTCCGGCAAGTACCCAAGCAACGTGTCGGCGTCAATCCGCCGATTCGTCTCGAGAATGCTCATCTGCTCGGTGACGTTCTTCAGTTGACGGATGTTGCCCGGCCATGGGTAATGCTCCAACATTTCGATCGCCTCGTCGTCCAAACTCAAGGGGGGCATGCGGTACTGCTCGCTGAAGTCCGTGGTGAACTTCCTGAACAGCAAGTGCACGTCTCCTGCGCGCTGACGCAAGGGCGGAAGCTGAATGGGCACCTGGCTGAGACGGTAGTACAGGTCTTCTCGGAACCGCCCCCGTGCAATGGCGTCGTCAAAGTCGACGTTGGTGGCGGCCACAACGCGCACGTCCGTCTTTTGGACTTTGGACGACCCGACCTTCATGAACTCTCCCGTCTCCAACACACGCAACAAGCGCACCTGCGTCGTCAGCGGGAGCTCTGCAACTTCGTCAAGGAAAATGGTGCCGCCGTTGGCCTCCTCGAAATACCCTTTGCGGGTGTCCGTAGCACCTGTGAAGGCCCCTTTCTCATGGCCAAAGAGTTCAGAATCGATGGTGCCTTCCGGGATGGCCCCGCAGTTGACGGCCACGTACGGACCGTGCTTTCGCGCACTGAACTGGTGGACAATGCGCGGCATGGACTCTTTTCCCGTGCCGCTTTCCCCGAGCACAAGGACGCTGATGTCCGTGGTGGCCACCTGCGCAGCGACGGACAAGGCGCGGTCGAGTGCGGGCGCATTCCCGACCACCCCAAACCTTCGCTTGATTGCCCCTACATCCATGCTCACTGCTCCGCGGGTTCGTCGGTGACTGCACCCATCAACGTGACGGGGGTGCAATCGAAGGTCTTCACGTTGACGTATTCCCCGGGCTTCAAGTCGCCTTTGGGGAACACCACCACCGTATTTTGCGTGGTGCGGCCAAAAAATTGGTCGTCCCGCTTTTTGCTCGTGCCCTCAATGAGGACGCGGTGCACCTGACCCACCAAGGCCTGGGTGCGCTCTTTGCCGTGAATCATTTGACGGGCGATGACTTCTTGCAGTCGGGCGCCCTTGACTTCCTCGGGCACGTCGTCCTCAAACTTGCGCTCGGCCAACGTCTTGGGACGCTCGCTGTACTTGAACATGAAGGCCATGTCGTAGCGCACTTCGTCCATGAGACTCAGGGTCGCTTGGTGCTCCTCTTCCGTTTCCCCACAGAATCCCGTGATCACGTCGGTGCTGATGGCGCAACCGGGCATGATGCGACGGATGGCCGCAATGCGGTCGAGGTACCACTCGCGGGTGTACCCCCGGTTCATGCGCTTGAGCACATCGCTGTGTCCGCTTTGCACCGGCAGGTGGATGTATTTGCAGATGTTCTCGTGACGCGACATGGCGTGGAGCACGTCGTCCGTCATGTCTTTGGGATGCGAGGTGCTGAAACGCACCCGAAGGTCTGGGTTGACCGCCGCCACCATTTCGAGGAGCGCGGCAAAGCGAACCACGGGCTGGGACTCGTCCTTGACGACGCCCTTGTTGTCGATGTTCCATTTGTAGGAATCGACGTTTTGTCCCAACAAGGTGACCTCGCGGTAGCCCGCATCGAAGAGCTCTTGGGCTTCCCGAACGATGCTTTGAGGGTCACGGCTGCGCTCTCGACCGCGGGTGAAAGGCACCACACAGAACGAGCACATGTTGTCGCAACCCCGCATGATGCTGATGAACGCCGTCACACCGCCTTTGTCCAATCGGACCGGGCTGATCTCTGCGTAGGTCTCCTCGCGGGAGAGCAAGACGTTGACGGCTTTTTGGCCTCCTTCCACTTGATCCACCAAATTGGGGAGGTCGCGGTAGGCATCCGGGCCCACCACCAAATCCACGAGCTTCTCCTCCTCCAGCAACTTGTCCCGCAAGCGCTCGGCCATGCATCCCAAAACGCCCACCACCAAACTGGGGTTCTTCGCCTTGTTGCCTTTGAAGTGGACCAGTCGGTTGCGGACGCGCTGTTCGGCGTTGTCTCGGATGGCGCAGGTGTTGAGCAACACCAAGTCGGCATCGTCTGCGTCACGGGTGGTTTGGTACCCTGCATCTGACAGGATGCTGGCCACGATTTCGCTGTCGCTGAAATTCATCTGACAGCCATAGCTCTCCAGGTACAATTTCCGCGCCCCTGAACCGGGTCCCGCAACCACAGTCGCTTCGCCTTGACGGCCTTCTTCCAAAACGTGATCTCCTTCTCGCATGGTGCAAATGTACGCCACTGACAAATTGTCACCCCTTTAGGGGTACCCACGAATGCAACGTTTTTATGCCTTCTTGGCGAACCTATTTCAACTCAGGTTGTCTTTAATTTGCCCGCCCAAACACGCAAATCCATGGCCAAAAATCTCGTCATCGTAGAGTCGCCTGCCAAGGCCAAGACCATTGAAGGCTACCTCGGAAAAGACTTCGTCGTGAAGTCATCCATGGGTCACATCCGTGACCTGGCCAAGGGAAATGACAGCGTCGACATCGACAACGACTTCTCGCCCAAATACGTGGTCAGCCCCTCCTCCAAGAAGGTGGTGACGGAACTCAAGTCGCTGGCGAAGAAAGCCGAGACCGTGTGGCTCGCGACGGATGAGGACCGCGAAGGAGAAGCCATCAGCTGGCACCTCATCGAGGCGTTGGGCTTGAAGGAAGAACAAACCAAGCGCATCGTCTTTTCAGAGATCACCAAGCCCGCCATCCTCAAGGCCATCGAGTCGCCGAGAACCGTGGATGCCGATTTGGTGAATGCACAGCAGGCGCGACGCATCCTCGACCGATTGGTGGGGTTTGAATTGAGCCCAGTGTTGTGGCGCAAAATCCGCCCCTCACTGAGTGCCGGCCGCGTCCAAAGCGTGGGCGTCCGCATCATTGTCGACCGCGAACGCGAAATCGACGGCCACACGGCCAAATCCACGTTCCGCGTGGTGGGACACTTTGACACGGGCAAGGCCGTGGTGAAGGCGACATGCGGCAAGACCTTCAACTCGGAATCCGACGCACAAGCCTTCCTCGACGCCTGCGCCTCGGCCGAACACGTCGTGTCGTCCATAGAAACCAAGCCGTCGACCAAGAAGCCGGCCGCGCCGTTCACCACATCCACCTTGCAACAGGAGGCGTCGCGCAAGCTCAGCTTCAGTGTGTCACGCACCATGGGGGTGGCTCAACGCCTGTACGAGGCAGGTCGCATCACGTACATGCGGACAGACTCGACAAACCTCAGCGACGTCGCGTTGGAGGCCGCGCAAAAAGAAATCTCCAAGACCTTCGGCGCCGAGTACGCCTTCACCCGGACGTATGCCTCCAAGAGCAAGGGCGCCCAAGAGGCACACGAGGCCATCCGCCCCACCGATTTGTCTACGTCTAGCATCGACGCCTCACGTGAAGAGCAGCGTTTGTACGACCTGATCTACAAGCGGACCCTTGCTTCCCAAATGGCCGACGCCAAACTCGACAAGACAGTGGCCAAAATCTCAGTCTCTGGCCGAGACGAAGAGTTTGTGGCCCGCGGCGAAGTCATCACTTTCGAGGGCTTTTTGAAGCTGTACCTCGAAGGCACTGACGACGAAGACGGACAGGACGAAACCACCAAGGACATGCTGCCCGCGATGACCGAAGGGCAGTCCATGACCCGTCAAACCATCGTCGCCACCCAGCGTTTCAGCAAGCACCCGCCGCGCTACACCGAGGCGAGCCTTGTGAAGCGATTGGAGGAATTGGGCATCGGCCGTCCCTCCACCTACGCCTCCACCATCGACGTCATGCAAAAGCGCGGCTACGTGGTGAAAGAGGACCGCGACGGCACCCCTCGAGACTACCGTGTCCTGACACTGGCGGGCTCAGCCGTGCAAGCGGAAACCGCCACCGAGAACGCCGGCCAAGAGCGCGGAAAGCTGTTCCCTACAGACATCGGATTGGTCGTCAACGACTTTTTGTTGGAGCATTTCCAGAACATCCTGGACTACAACTTCACGGCAGATGTCGAGGGGGAATTTGATGTGATTGCACGCGGACAACTCGATTGGCGCGCCATGCTCAAACGCTTCTACGCCCCGTTCAAGGAAACCGTGGACACCACAATGGAGCATGCCGAACGTGCTTCAGGGGAACGCATCCTTGGCGTCCACCCCGAGTCGGGCGCCCAAATCTTGTGCCGCATCGGCCGGTATGGTCCCATGGCCCAAATCGGCGGCCCGGACGACGAGGAAAAGCAATACGCGTCCCTCCTTCCCGGCCAATCGATCGAAACGTTGACCCTGGAAGAGGCGCTGGACTTGTTCAAGCTGCCTCGCACGCTAGGCGAGATGGAGGGCAAGAAAGTGACCGCGGCCATCGGACGGTTTGGGCCATACGTTCGCTACGACGGCAAGTTTGTGTCCCTCAAAGCCGACGACGGCGACGATCCTTACACGGTGACGCTCGAGCGTGCTGTGGAACTGATCAAGGCGAAGATTGAGGCCGACGCCAAGGCCCTCATCAAGGTCTTCGAGGAGGATGACACCGTTCGCGTGCTACACGGCCGCTACGGTCCGTACATCAAGGCTGGCAAGCTCAACGCCAAGATCCCGAAGGAGGAAAAGCCTGAGGATTTGACCTGGGAGCGGGTGCAAGAGCTCATCGAAGAGGCCAAAAACCGCCCCAAGCGCGGTCGCCGAAAGAAGTCCTAACCTCCTGACACGCAAGCCCGTTGGAGTGTGCATTCACATTTGGTTGTGAATGCTTGATGTCGCGCGTCGTGAGAACAGGGTGCGAACCCTGCGACCTTGCGGTTCAAAGGCCCACATGGCCCCCAAAACCCTGGTTCATGCTCGACGGATTCCTCGACTTGTTCGAACCGGTCAACGCCCCCGACTTCTCCAACGCGGAAGGGGTGGCGCGGATCGCTGACCGCATTGAAGCCCATCGCTTCGATTCGCGCCCCATGCTGGAGGGTGCCCGCGTGGCGCTTTTTGGGGTCAACGACGGCCGGCGCTCTGGAGACAACGAGGGCTGTGGAGGTGCCCCAGACGCCATTCGCCACTGGCTTTACCAACTCGTCCCCCCTGCCGCATGGCAACCCACTGTGGACTTGGGAGACATCCGAGCCGGCGCCACAGAAGATGACACTTACGCCGCGGTCCAGTCCGTGGTGGCCGAACTCGTGCAGATGGGCATTGTGCCCATTGTGCTTGGCGGAGGCCACGATCTGACCATCCCCATGTACCGGGCACTCGACTCCGTTGGCCGCCCCATGAATTTGGTCACGGTCGATCCCCGGCTGGATTTTGGGGGTGACCCGAGCGTGGTCAGTGCACGCAACCACATGAATTCTGTGGTCATGCATGAGCCGAACTACCTGTTTGACTACGCCAACGTAGGACACCAGGGATATTTGACCGATCCTGACACCCTCGAATTGTTGGAGCGATTGCAATTCGAGGCCATTCGCCTGGGCACGTTGCTGCAAAACATCCAACACGTCGAACCCATTGTGCGCAATGCCGACCTCGTGACACTGGACGTGGCTGCCATTCGAGCTTCAGACCACCCGGCTTCCACCCACGCAAGCCCCAACGGCATGACGGCGGAACATTTCTGCCAACTGTCGAGGTACATCGGCATGAGCGACCGGTTGTTGGCCACTGGATTCTTCGAGCACAACCCCGATCTCGACGACCGCGGCCGAGGCGCACATTTGGTCGCACAAGGCGTTTGGCACGTGATGGATGGCATCTTTAACCAGAAAGGGGATCACCCCAAATGCACCACGGAGGACTACCTCAAATACGTGGTGGACCTGCCCGGGGAATCGCATGAGATTGCGTTCTACAAGAGCCCCAAAAGCGACCGCTGGTGGATGGACGTCCCCGTCCCAAATCAAGACAAATCGAACCTTTTGCCCAGTTTGCTCGTACCGTGCACTTATGAAGAGTATGTGGAAGCTTCCGAAGGGTCCCTTCCGGACCGATGGTGGCGGACCTACCAAAAATTGGCGTAAGCATGTTTGAATACAGCAACACCCCTTCAGCGCAATCCGGCCCCCAACGGCCCGGGCATTGGGAAAATCCCTATATTAGCCAACCTCTGTGCGCACGCTCAGAGGTGCAACCTGCTGAAAATCAAAGGAATAAGATGACTCACAACATCTCCATCTGTTTTGCATTTGCGTGCCTCACTGTGGCACCGGCCTTGGGCCAGCAAGACCCCCAGATGACGCAATGGTTCAACGACCTTGCGGCATTCAACATTGGTGCCGCTGGTGAGGATGACCTCACCCACGTGAATGCGTGGTACCGCAATCAATGGATGGGTGTCAACGGGGCACCCGTGACCACCATGATCAACGCCCACTCCAATGTGGATTTCATCCCAGGCGCATTGGGCCTTCAACTCTACCAAGATGAGATTGGACAAGAGTCCAACACCATGGTGAAGTTGGGATACGCGTATCACCTTCCCACCCTTGCGAACGGTGCACACGTCGGCGTGGGCTTGAACGTGTCTTTGTTCAGCAAGAGCTTCGACGCCAACTGGATTGCCGTCGATGGGGTGGCCAACGACCCTGCCATTCCCACCGGAAATGGCAGTGGCACGTCTACGGATGTTGACTTTGGCGTCTTCATGCGGAAGGGCAACGAGTACTACGCCGGTTTGTCCATGACCCACTTGGCCGAAGTGCAATTGCAATCGTTGAACATCGTTCCCACCCGCCACTACTACTTCATGGGGGGCTACAACTACCCTTTGAGCGGAGACGACTTGTTGCTTCGCAGCAACGTGTTGGCCAAAACCGACTTGAACGCGACAGCAGTCGACGTCAACGTCAATGTGCTTTGGCAAGACCTCGTGTGGGGCGGATTGACATGGCGCCCTGGGGATGCCTTGGCACCCTCTGCAGGCATCCAATACAGCTTGTCCAAGAAGGAGGGCATCACCTCCAGCGAACAAGTCTTCAAACTCGGTGCTTCTTTTGACGTGACCACGAGCGAGCTGAGTGCATACACCCCTGGCACTGCCGAGGTGTTTGTCTCTTACGCTTTCAAATTCATTACGACGCCAGTCGAAAACAAATACGCCAACCCTCGATTCCTCTAAAGACACACGAAACCATGTCTTTCGAGCGTTGTAGTATCGCCTAACAACTCTGCAAGAAAACCAATCCATGAAAAAGCTCCTGATGATCCTCTTGGCACCCGTCTTCATGTCGGCGTGCTACATGGGACCCCAGGGCGAACTGGTGGGGGTTCAACCCCGTCAGTACTGGGAACAGTCCAACCCTTACGGGATGAACTACATTCACTTTGGCTCATACACCATGGGCCCCAGTGACCAAGACGTTCCCTTCGCCTTGAACACGCGCTCCAAGACGGTGACCATTCCACCGTTCTACATGGACGTGCATGAAATCACGAACAACGAATACCGTCAGTTTGTCAACTATGTGAGGGACTCCTTGTACCTCCAGACCTTGGCTGACAACGACGACGACCGATACTACACCGCCGAAAATGAGCGTGGTCAAGAACTGGATCGATTCATCGACAAAGGCTTCACCCTGAATTGGGAAGAACCCATTGACTGGGAAGATGAGGACATCTTCGACCTGTTGTACGATGAGTTCTTCCTCCAGGGATCTGACCAGTTCTACAACCGCCGTGAATTGGACACCCGCAAGTTGAACTACCGCTACTACTGGGTGAACCTCGACGAGGCCGCGCGCAAAAGCGACCGCGATGAGGAATACGGCGAGGTCAACTCGTTGAATCAACTCCATTCCACACGCCGTCACAGCGACCGCGCCCAATTTGTGGTGGAGGAAATCATCAACGTGTATCCCGACACCCTCGTTTGGATTCACGACGCAACCTACGCGTACAACGAACCCTACGCCGAAGCCTACTTCTGGCACCCCGCTTTTGACGACTACCCTGTGGTGGGTGTAACGTGGGGACAGGCGAAGGCCTTCAACGCGTGGCGCACCCAAATCATGAACGAGTGGAAGCAGAAGAACAACGAGACGTACGTCCAAAAGTTCCGTCTGCCCTCGGAAGCCGAGTGGGAATTTGCTGCACGTGGTGGCCGCAATTTGGCCCCCTTCCCATGGGGCGGACCTTATGCGCGGAACCAGCAAGGATGTGTGCTTGCCAACTTCAAGCCCATGCGCGGCGACTACGTGGAAGATGCCAACGCGTACACTGCTCCCGTGGAATCCTACAGTCCCAACGACTACGGGTTGTACAACATGAGCGGAAACGTGGCAGAGTGGACCAACACAGCCTTTGACGAGACGGTCTACGACTTCTCTTGGGATCTTTCTCCCGACTACGTGTACCACGCCAAAGTGGATGACCCGCCCGCACTGAAGCGCAAGGTCATCCGTGGTGGG
>NZGD01000047.1 GCA_002690925.1 Rhodopirellula sp. | reverse complement strand
GTGACCACTTGGCCCTCGCTGATCTCTCCGATGATCTTTTCCCACTCGATGATCTTTTCGGCTTTGCTCTTGCTCAGCGAGATCATTCCATAGGGGTCATCAGCGGCCCCAAGTTCGTCCTCCATCTCCTCAATCAGGACTTTTACAGTCGTGCCGACGACAGGCTTTTCCTCTTCAGGGCCCCATTCATTCAGGCTTACGGTGCCTTCACTCTTGAAGCCGACGTCGATCAAGGCCCATTCATCGTTGACTTCAACGATCCGACCGTCGACGATTTCGCCTTGGGCGTAGTCTTGTTGATCTTGTTCCAGCCAGTCCAGCAGCCACTCGTCTGCTTCTTCTTCCGGGGCCAAAACTGCCAGTTCATTGACGATATCGTCGTCGTCTAGGCTTCGGATAAGGTTGCGATTAACCATTTGTTTTTCCAGAGGTGAGCGGAGCTGACTGACGACCCAGTCGCTCGACGTCTCGGGGGTTAGTGTAAGAATTGGTCGTATTTACGTGACCCAACGTCACATAAGCAGCCCGGTAACCTATCAAAGCCCAAAAATCGTCACAACAGCTAAGTCACTAGTTTGCTGTCATTTATTGGTCTTGTTCATCCTGAGTATCTGCTTGCTATCCGCTGAACCAAGTCATCCGTGTTCGAATTGCCAACTCTGCTGGTGACCCGAGTATCCCAACATCAGTTGCTTGTTTCGCAGTCTTGCCGCAGAAATATCAGGATGTGAGCTGCATGTGGTGGGAGCGAGCGTTTGGGAAACCATCCGAGTCTTTTACTCCGTCTTCGCCCTGCCCACTTGAAAGTTATCGTTTCTTTGCCACAGCCCATTGCGGAAAATCGCCCAGGAAAAGCGATTTCGAGAGGTCAAGTTCAACTCAATCGAAGCAGAGCTGTGCCGAATCATACGGGCCGACAGTCAGCGACTGATGATCGAACTCACGCGGTAACGTTGAAAAATCAACAAAAACGGCTCATTTGTGTTTGTGATTTCAGGTAGCCCACTGATTTTTCGGGGCTGTCTGCACGCTCACAGCTTGTCCCCGGGGTGCAGATGGGGCAAGGAAACGTAACAATGCCGGAGCATTTCCAAGAACTCTCCGCTTTCTTTTCAGCAATTCATGTCCGGATCAACTTCTTTGCGTATTGCTCTCGGTGGTGATCGTGCAGGATTCCCACTCAAGCAGGTTGTCGTTGAGCGACTCAATGGAATATCTGTATCGCTGATTGACTGTGGTACCAACAGCAGCGAGAGCTGTGACTATCCGGACTTTGCTGTCGCGGTTGCCAGAGAAATCATTGAAGGACGGGCAGATCGTGGCATTGTGGTTTGTGGGAGTGGTGTGGGAGTGAGTGTTGCGGCCAATAAAATTCCTGGCATCCGAGCCGCGGTTTGTCACGATACCTACTCGGCTCACCAAGGGGTTGAACACGATGATATGAATGTCTTGTGTATTGGGGGCAGGATCATTGGCTCGGAGTTGGCATTCGAAATTATCGACTCGTTCTTGAGAGCTCGTTATGTGCCACAAGAACGCCATACCAGGCGACTCGAGAAGGTGTTGAAGATTGAGCAGGGTGGGCTGAGTGCCCTCGATTGAGCGGTGAGCCGTACTGACGATTAAGGGTGAGCCCGTTTTGATAGTGGCCCCAGTTGACTCAGAGCCAGTTGATACTGCCCCAGTTGATTCAGGGAACCTGCCCAGTTGTCTGCTACAGCATTACCCATTACCAACATGTTCAGGCATCAACCTGTTCAGAAAAGCTTGGGTGAGTCGATGTTGATTTGCTGTGTCTGTTGAGACAGAGCGGCATTCATGATTTCAATCGACGCCCGAGATTCAAGTGTCACACCTGCTCGGACACCAACGCATGGATCGTGCCGGCCTTTGGCCAGTTCGAATTCAATCTCACTAAGATTCTTTTGAACGGACTGTTGCGGTGAGTTGATGGTTGAAGTTGGTTTGAAAGCGACTCGGCACACAATGGGCATTCCTGTCGTGATACCTCCCAGAAGTCCTCCGTGAGAGTTGCTGGTGTACCCATGGCTGCGTATCGGGTCATTGTTTTCGCTTCCTAACCTCTCGATTACCTTGGCTCCTGCACCAATCTCACACGCTTGGACCGCATTTAATCCTCCAAGGCTGCCCATCAGTCTGGCTTTCAAACTTTGGTACAACGGGTCACCCAGCAGAGGCGGTACGTTGAGTGCAACGACTTCAACCGCGGCTCCCAGAGAATCCCCCGCTTTTCGCGTGGTCTTGATCAGCTCGCCGGCTGCGACTGCGAATTCTGAATCAAGCGAGTGAATTTCAGACGCCTCCATTTGCTGGATTGCTTCTTCGATTGTTTCGTGGGCAATGGTGGCTGAACCCGTTTGCTCAATCACTTTTTCAAAGTGTTGTGCCAAAGAGATCGATGACCGCAGGGATCCCACCTGTGAAATGGACGAAAGAATGACCGTTCCGAACTGCTCTTCAAGAAATAAACGTGCGATCGAGCCACCAATGACATCGCTGATGGTCGATCGGTAACTTGATCGACCTCCACCTCTAACGTCAACAAACCCGGATGACTTGTGGAACTTCACCAAATCCGTGTGCCCCGGTCTGACCTCGCCCGTCTGACCGCTGAATTGGGTGTAGTCACCCGATTTTTTCGATGTGGATAAGACGATTGCCGAAATCGGCTCGCCTGTTGTGAACCCGTCTTCGTAGCCTTCGGTCTCGTAGCTCTGATCTTCGACCTCGACAGACAGTTTGGATCCCGTGAGAAGCTGTTCGTGATCTTCGCGGTAAAGCCCGGAAAGAAAGATGACTTTGTCTTTTTCGTTCCTGGGGGTGCCGTGCCGGTTTCCACCCGGTCGGCGACGGTCCAGATAACGCTGAACATCGGTTCGGCGAATCCGCTGACCGGCAGGACACCCGAAAACAATGGTCGTCACCGCCGGGCCGTGTGATTCGCCAGCACCAGCCACGCTGTAGATGGGGCCGCCCAGAATTTCCATTAATCAGATATCCCAATGTGGATTCAAGTAAACTCAGCTACCAGCATAGCGTGGAACGTTTTTTTGATGTAGATGCTCTGCCGAGGCTGGATGAGATGGACGAAGCTGCGGTCGTGGATGGACTTGAGCGAACGCCGTGGTCTGCCCGGGACAACATACCTGAGGGAATCTCGTTTAAAATAATCCTCCCTGTGCTGCCTGTTTGGCGATCAGCCCAACTCGCTACGCCGAATTTCGACCATCAGGCAGTGTGAGACACCCGACGACGGTCTTGGGTTCGGGATAATCGTATTCAGGAGTGAGGTGTCACCGCATTGTGATCTCAGTTTGTCGTGACGCCTTTGAGTTGATGGTGCCATCTTCGTAAAGTGACCGGCGATAGATTAGTTTAAATTTGCTGCCGATGCGTTGATTCCCAGACATCCCCCTTGTTCTCTTAATTAACTGAAGTGTGACATGCATCAAATGAAGCTCCGGATCAAATCTCTGGTTTTTTTGATGGGTCTTATGGGGGCTGGCGCGGCAGGTTGCTTAATCGCAGAAGAACCTCAGATTCTTCAGGTTAGCGGTGAGGAGGCTATCGCGCAAGATTATTCACATCAGAGGGCTGTCGATTTTCTGGATCGCACTTCGAGGGCGTGGACAAACAAATACAAGTGCTTTACCTGCCATACCAACTTCGCTCATCTCATAGCCGTTTCAGGGTTGGATAAGCCACCAAAGTATTTTCAGGAAGTTCGGAACGAACTGGATGAGCTCGTTCAGATACGCTGGCCAGAAAAAGGTCCGAGATGGGATGCCGAGGTAGTGATGGCGGCAATGACCCTAACTGTGGTTGACCGAAATCTTGGAAAACCTCTGAGTCAAAGTGCCAAGATTGCTTTGGATAAAATGTGGCAGGTGCAGCAATCCAATGGAGGATTTGATTGGTTGAAATGTGACTGGCCACCTATGGAATCTGATGATCAGTATGGCGCGGTTGTCGCTGCGGTTGCTGTCAGTGCCGCCCCTCGAACCTACTTGAGACAGAAGCAAGCTTGGGATGGCACCAAGAGGTTGGAGACCTATCTCAGTCCAAACAGAAAACAGGAGTTGCGTTTACATCATCGTGCAATCCTGCTGTGGGCTCAGTCACTCCAACCACGCTGGATGACCCAAAAAGAAATCGATTCAACCGTTGCGGAATTGATCGCACTGCAGAGACCTGATGGTGGTTGGAATACACCTTCTCTTGGCGAATGGGATCGGGAGGACGGTGGTGTTCCTGATCTTGCAACCAGCGATGGCTATGGAACAGGCTTTGCCGTCTTCATGCTGACAAAGGCAGGAGTGAAACGGGATAGCGAGGTGATCCAAAATGGACGATCCTGGCTTAAAAAAAATCAGAGACAAAGTGGGCGTTGGTACACACGATCAGTGAGCCGAGATAGTCGCCACTTCCTGACGCATGCAGGAACTGCCATGGCTATCATGGCGATGCAGAACGATCAAGAGAATGACGAAGGCTGATTTTCTCAGTATCTGCAATTTATGATTTCAGCCAGTTCTCTCTGCGGTTTCTGCCTTACTTCCTTCGTTGGCCATGAACAGCTCGATGATTTTGTATGTAGATTTGAAACAGGCCTGCTCTTGAATTCTGGTCCAGTGAGAAATTTTTGAACTTCTTTCGTCCGAGCCAAGTTTGCTCAATGTCGAATTGGTCCACGGTTACTGCGATAAACTTTGTGGTGAACCGCATCCGTAGCCACGCACCGAGAAAGCCAAAGACGATAAGGTAGAATAAGAGGCAGGCTAAGACCCAAAGCGGGGGTAGTCGGCCCCGAGCCTGTCTAGAAACGAGAAAAGCAATCGTGCTGCCTGCAGTGACGATACCTCGCCACGTCAGCGCGAGGAATCCAATGGATCGGCAAGTTGCACCTCATGGGGGAATGAAGATGACCAATTGGTCGTCTAGCCCTCGACCAGTTCCATTCTAATGCCGGCGGGCGGTTTGTAAGCCGGCAATGGTGTTCTGACTTGGGTTTTCGGATTGGCAGATGCCTGTTTTAGGCATCAAGTCATCGATCTATTGTGAACTGGTCGCGTGATCGATGAGTTTCCCGACATACTTACCCAGTCGAATGGGAGGTTTTTTTGCTTGTCGACTCAGGCTTGCCAATTGTTTTCTCTCTGTAGGACTCAGGTCAGCATTCATGTCAAGGGCATTCAGTGCGGCTACCGCTGCAAAGTGTCCGTGGCGATGTACGTCGGCCAGTTCAATAAGACGCTCGACAGCCTTTCGCTGAGTGGAGTTGCTCTCATTAGCAAGTAGGCCGTCGCAGGCGGCGATCGCTACGCTGGGTGACTCATCGCTGCTAGCAGTAATCAGGGTTTTATTTCGCTTCGTATCACTGGCAGGTCGGATTGCCAATCCACGGACAGCCCAAAAGCGTATTCCACTATGAGGATCTGACGCAAGATTTACCAATTCTTCAGTCGAGTATCCATTGCTTTGGTCCATTGAACGAAAAGCCAACTCTGACAAACGGGCGAAAAGTTTCTTGTGTGTTACAGCGTATTCCCGGGGAGATTGTGAGCCTGCCAAACGGTGCATCTCCGCTTCGGGCAGCAAGCCCAGATCGAGTGTTTCCTGCATCCATTTTTGAAGCGTGTTTCGCAGTTCGGTTGTCTTTTTCTGGTAGTCAGGCGAGGTTGCCAGGTTGTTGATTTCATCAGGATCAGCTTGCAGATCAAAAAGCTCCTCGACTGGTTTATCTTGCCAGAATTTTGCCTGAGCAGCGTTCAGATCTCCCGCTCGGTACATTTCGTTCCAGACTCGAGTTGTGGGGGTTTGGAACATGTAGTCAACATGTTTCAGGTACGGGCGGTCGGGATAGAAATGCCTCAAGTAGATGAATTTGCCGTCGGTGCAGGTGCGGACCATGTCAATGCGTTCGTCCATGCGTCCCCGATAGCCGAAAAGATATTTCTTTGCTGCCCCGTTATACTTGCCAGCAAACGGTATGCCTTGCATGCTGGTCGGTGGTTTCAGTCCAGCCAGGCTGATGGCAGTTGGTCCCAAATCAACAAAAGAGACAAGACGATCGGTGACTTTGCCGCTGGCATAATCAGCGGGAGCCAATTGTCTGTATTTGGCCGGTACGTGCAATAAAAGTGGGACACGTAGCCCCGAATCGAACGGCCAACGCTTGCTTCGTGGCATACCGCTGCCGTGATCACCATAATAAAAAATGATGGTTGATTCGTTGAGGCCGTCCGCTTCCAGTTCGGCGAGTATTGCGCCGACTTGCTGATCCATCTCGGTCATCTTGTCATAGTACTGAGCCCAGTCATGTCGGACTTCCGGCGTGTCGGGGTGGTAGGCGGGAAGCGGTGCTTTGGCAGGATCATGCTTGAGTTGGTGAGGCCTTGTTCGAATCTTACTTTCGTGACTCACTGTGAAGTTGAAAATAGAGAAGAACGGCGTATCGTTTTCTGGGCGATTGCGCCAGTGAGCTTTTCTGCCGCTGTCGTTCCAGCCACCATCTTCCGTGGCGAAGTTGTAGTCTTTCTTGGAATTGTTAGTGCAGTAGTAGCCTGCTTTGCGAAGAATGTCAGGATAGGTATCGAAGTTCGCTGGTACTCTGACTCCACTACGCATGTGATGTCCGCCGAGGCTGGTGGCATACATTCCTGAGATGATGGTAGTTCTCGCTGGTGCACATACGGGAGCATTGGACCAGCAGCGATGGTATCGAAGTGACTTTTCAGCAAGTGCATCGATGTTCGGCGTTTTGGCATAATCATCGCCGTAACAACCCAATTGTGGGCCATTGTCTTCGCTGGTAATCCAGAGGATGTTGGGCTGCTCTCCCGTCGCGGTTGTCGCTAGAGATAGGGTTACGATAAGTACAAAGTTCAGGCGAGAGAAGGTCATGGAATGGATTCCAGAATGAAGTCAAGCGATCAAGTTATGAACGATGCGGCCGTGAACATCAGTCAGCCGATAGTCCCGTCCCGAGTACCGGAATGTAAGTCTTTTGTGGTCGATTCCCATCTGGTGCAAAATCGTCGCGTGTAGATCATGCACATGCACCCGATTTTCGACAGCATGCATTCCAAAATCGTCGGTCGAGCCGTGTGTGACTCCTCCGCGTATGCCACCGCCAGCCAAGAACATGGAGAAGCCTGTGTGGTGGTGATCGCGGCCCGCTTTTCTCTTATCTTTTGACTTGTCCACTTGTGCGTAGGGTGTGCGGCCAAACTCGCCACCCCAGATCACTAGCGTGTCGTCGAGCATTCCGCGATTCTTCAGGTCATGCAATAAGGCAGCGGTTCCCCGGTCGGCGTCAGCACATAACGTGCGGTGTGATTGATTGTTGTTCTTGTGTGTATCCCAGGGCTGTTTCTGTCCTTTGCTAACGTAAAATACCTGTACGACGCGTACTCCACGTTCCAGCAAACGACGCCCAAGCAGACAGCTTCGACCGTACTCTGAGTCGCCGTAGGATTCGCGTGTTTGTTTGGATTCCAAGGACAGATCAAACGCTTCTGATGCTTCACTTTGCATTTGAAATGCCAGTTCCATCGAGCGTATGTGTGTTTCCAGAGCTGCATCGCCCGGTCGAGAATCCATATGTCGGGCGTTCAATGCTTGGACCAATGCGAGCTGCTTTCGCTGCGCTGTATTGTTAAGGTTGGGATGACGAATGTTGCTAATTAAATTTTCTACCTCAGTGTGGTTTGTATTGACCTCAATGCCTTGGTGTTGGCCGGGCAAAAAAGCACTGGACCACAGTTGGGGGCCGACGACTGGCAGCCCTGGGCACAAGGCGACGAAGGCGGGAAGGTTTTCATTTTCGGTACCCAATCCGTATGACAACCATGAACCCATGCTCGGGCGTGTTGGTTGTTGATGGCCGGATTGCATCAGTAGCAAGCCTGGTTCATGGTTGGGGACATCCGTGTGCATCGATCGGATGACGCAAAGATCATCAGCATGCTTTGAGAGTTTTGGTAGCAATTCGCTCATGACTACACCACTGTCACCGTGGGCGGTGAATTTAAAGGGTGAAGGCATGTAACCGGCAGCACGATTTTTTCCTGCAATGTCCTCCGACGGTGATTCACCCTCGTGTTTTGCCAGCAGCGGCTTGGGATCGAAAGTGTCGACGTGTGAAGGCGCGCCATTCATAAAAAGGAAAATGACACGCTTTGCGCGGGCAGGATGGTGTACCACCTGTGGATCACTGCCACCATCAGATTGTGGTGTTGATCCACTGGCCGATTGCAAAGCACCACAGAGGCCAATGGTCCCAAAACCAGTTGCTGCCTGGCGGAGAATTTCACGACGCGAACGCTGTAGTTGCATGCTAGTCCACCATGAACATTTCGTTACTGATCAGCAGAGCCTGCACATATTGTGGCCATGCATCGGGATCTGTCTGCGTCTCTTTGTTGGTTTTTTCCTGATTCAAGAATTGCTCCGCCAGCGACACTTCGATCTCGTCTGCATCGCGGGAAAATAGGAGTTGGTAAGCGTGTTCAATTTTGGAGCGAGTTGAACCGCCATACTGCTTAAGTCGGGTCGCCAGCCTGTTTGCCTGGAAAACCATGAATTCGCTATTCAGAAGAAAAAGCTTCTGCAGTGGAGTCGTGGTTTCAAAACGCACGGCACTGTGGGCATTTGGATCAGGGAAGTCAAAGCGAGCAAGCAGTGGGTTCAGGTTCATGCGACTGATCTGGCTGTAAAGCGTTCTGCGGCCTTCATCCGGTTTGTCCGGGTGCATTGAATGACCGCCAATCGTTGAGTTCAACCGGCCGGATACTGACAAGATGGCGTCGCGATACGCTTCAACACTCAAACGTCGCCTCGGCATTCTGCTGAGCAATCGGTTTTCTGGGTCCAAAACAAGTTTTTTGGGATCGATGTGACTGCTCTGGCCGTACGTCGAGGAAAGCACAATTTCGCGTTGAAGCCACTTCCATGACCAACCATGATTCATGAAGCGGACAGCAAGATCATCTAATAAATCAGGATGAGTGGGTTGCTCACCGAGCGCTCCGAAGTTACTCGGAGTGCCAACCAATGCCTGTCCCACTAGTTGCTCCCACACTCGGTTTACCAGAACGCGGGCAGTCAACGGATTGGACTTTGCAGTGATGGCGTCGGCAAGATCGCTTCGACCACTGCCATTTTTAAAAAAGATAGGTTCTTCAGACAAGGCTGTTAGAAATCTTCTTGGTACCAATTCACCTTTCTTCGTGGCATCACCCCGTATCATTACATTCAGGTCAATTGGTTTTCCATCACGTACCAAATGGTAAGCGTCTTGCGGTTTCTTGGCTTGACCTTTGCCTTGCATCGCAACCGTTTGGTTCAGCGGGCGGTTGAACATCTCAGTGCTGGCAAATACGCCGGCTAAAGCATAGTAGTCTGCTGTAGGAATAGGATCGTATTTGTGATCATGGCACCGCGCGCACGCTACGGTCAATCCGAGCAGACCTCTGGAAACGGTGTCCACGCGATCTTCCCATTCGTCCGCCATCACTTCTGGCGAGTTGCGACGGTAATACTTTGGCCCAAGTCCAAGAAAGCCTAACGCGATATGTTCTTGTTTGTCTTCCGGAACGATTAAGTCGGCTGCCAGTTGCAGTCGGATGAACTGGTCGTACGGAAGGTCATTGGCAATCGCATTGATAACCCAATCTCGGTAGTGATACGCATTGGGGTAGGTTAAGGAGTCATTGCTGCCGACTTTGTGCGCTTGGTCTTCGGCATAGCGAGCTATGTCCAGCCAGACTCTTGACCATTTTTCGGCGTGCTTGGGCGACGCAAGAAATGTATCGACGAGTCTTCGCTTGCTGTCAGGCCTTCTGTCTGCCAAGTAGTTGGCTACTTCTGTTGGTGACGGTGGAAGACCACGTAAGTCAAACGAAAGTCGCCTGATGAATGTGCTGCGATCAGCTGAAGTATTGGGGCTGATGCCACCTGTTTCCAATCTTTTTAGTACAAAAACGTCCATCTTGGTCGTGCACCATTCTGGATTTTTTGTGATGGGAGGCCGATGGCTCCTGGGTGCTTGAAACGCCCATTGAGATCGGATTTTGTTCCAGTCGAATGGAGCTGCTTTCTCCTCGCTTGCCTCGGTGTTCGTCCGTGGATCAGTTGCGCCGGCGGCAATCCAGATTTCAAAGTCGCGGATGACGTGTTCCGGGAGCTTTCCTTCCGGTGGCATTTTCAGATCTTCGTAACGGAGTGCAGAGAGCAATGCACTGTCCTGGATATCACCCGGCTTGATGATTGGCCCTGTCTCGCCACCTCGCCGCATGGCTGCTGGTTCATCGAGTCGGAGCCCACCTTGAATGTCATTCTGGTCTCCACCATGGCACTCGTAGCAATGTGCCACGAAAGTGGGGCGTATCTTCCTTTCAAAGAAATCATCTGGATCAGTTGCATTCGCAACCATGCACAAACTTACGCCGTAAATGAGGTAAGACAGTTGCAGCAGTTCACGAGAGAAAGCAAGACTGGTTCTCAAAGCAGGTGCTTTTGGGCTGAGGTGGGTAAGTGAAGCGAGGGGCTTCATCTCGGGGGGGATCGCTATGTTGATCACTCTCGATTATACGACAAACCGTACCCACTACCAAACGGAAATGCCGTCTCTGCATATCGAACAGTGATAGATCACGCATTTGCGGTAGCAACGCGTGCCATGATGACTACCGCCAATAATGCACCTCGTTGAATCAGGTTCGGTGGAAATGAACGTGCTTCCAGACGTCGTCGATTTGTTGCCAAACCCGTGTCTCTTGAGTGGAACTGGTCGTACTCTTATTGTCACTACCCACTCGTTGAGTCAGGCGGACATAGGCAATCACAGCTGCTTTTTCTCCCATCATTCTTACTGAAGGACTGCTGAGGGTAGTCGTTGCATTTGCGTAGGGAGATGCATTTTGCATGTCGAAGTAATGCTTGTGGAATGCCATCCCTTTGACCAGGTGACCGTTTGCTTCGGGCTCGTAGGCAGTCAGGTCTTCCGAGCAAAGCTGCGTGTAGGTTTCCCAGTCAGAATGTACGATCGATTCGACCAGTTGACGGGTAAGTTCAATGATTTCAGTTTCATGATTTCTTGAGTCAGGCATGATCGTAAAAGTCCTTATGAAGATTCGTGAACGTAGCCTTGTGGCGAAAGTCGTTTTAGTTTTCCTTGCTGCCTTTGCCAAAGCCCAGTACGTCCGACGATGTTGCCAATTTGTGTAAGCGGTGCATCCAGTTCTTGACCCACCAAGCTGTCAGCATCTTTTTGACTCATCGTAACAAGCAGTTCAAAGTCTTCGCCGTCAGACCATGCATGTTGAAAAGGGGTCCGTCCCGAAGATTCTGAGAGCAGTTCGGCATCGTTGTGCACGGGGATTTTTTCGGTTTCAAGTTCTGCTCCCACGCCACTGGCCGCACAAAGACGGTCAAGGTCCAAGGAAAGTCCATCACTAATGTCAATTGCTGCTGTAACCACGACTGATTGGCGTAGTCGTTGGGCTAAGCTAAGTCGTGGGACCGGGCGTAAATGACGCCCACGAATGCTGCCACCTAAAGCACCGGACACCATGATTGCATCACCCTCTTTGGCGCCGCTTCTTAAAAAAGACTTGTCTCTGTCTACAGATCCCAGCAACGTTACTGATACAGCTAGGGGACCGTCGTAAGTTGAAATGTCTCCACCTGCAATCGCCAGATTGAATTCAGTCGCTGCCTCAAGTATTCCTTCGTAAACCTCACCTGCTATGCGGGTTGAGTTCTGGTTGGGCAGGGAAAGTGTCACGAGCATGCTCGTCGGTTTACCTCCCATGGCTGCGATGTCACTCAAGTTGATCGCGACAGACTTGTAGCCAATATCTGCCAATGAGTGCTTGTCTGACAGGAAGTCCACACCATCGATAATTTGATCGACGCACACTATCTGTTGGCCAGTGGCTGGTTCTAGGACCGCTGCGTCATCCCCAATTCCGATGGTGACCTGAGCAAGCTTGCGACAGCGGCCGCGGAGATAGGCAAGGAATGAATGTTCCACAATTGATTTTCGTGACAGAGTAGGTAAACGCGGGTGATCGAGGCAGCTACCGAAGCTGTGGGATGAGTGCAATTACTCCAAGGCTTACGGTACCGCAGACAGCTCGAAGATCGTTTTTGACTATTTGTGTCGCAATCATGCGACCCGAACAGCTGGATTTTGACGAGTTCAACAGCAGACGACAAGTTGTCCGCACCAACACAATATCGAAGTGTTCGCTACAATTTAGGCGTCATAAATCATTACTCGCTCGGATTCCAGATCATCATGTCTACGACCGCCCCTGTCGACCAAGGCGTCAAAATCAGTGAAACGAATTGTTTCATCAATGGAAAATGGGTTCCTGCTGTAAGTGGGAAGACATTTGCCACTGTAAATCCCGCGACTGAGGAAGAGATCATTCAGGTCGCCGAAGGTGATGCCGCAGATGTCGATGCTGCTGCAAAAGCTGCGCGTGAGGCATTTGATAATGGACCATGGCGAACCATGGATGCGAGGGATCGCGGGCGACTTATGTATCTACTCGCAGACCGGATGGAGCAGGAAATTGATTCCCTTGCTCGTTTGGAAACTTTGGATAATGGCAAGCCATTCAATGACAGCCGGAATGTTGATTTGCCGTTGGCGATTGATTGTCTGCGCTACTATGCCGGGTATGCTGACAAAATTCATGGAAGTACTATTCCCATTCGCGGAAAACACCTTTGCTATACCCGTCGGGAACCGATTGGTGTTGCAGGTCAAATCATTCCTTGGAACTTCCCCATCTTGATGGTTGCATGGAAGTGGGGGCCTGCCCTTGCTGCGGGTTGCACGATTGTGATGAAGCCTGCTGAGCAGACACCACTGACCTGTTTGCGAATGGCGCAGTTAGCCAAGGAAGTTGGCATTCCCGATGGTGTGATCAATGTTGTGCCAGGATTTGGACCTACTGCGGGGGCTGCAGTGGTGAAGCATCCTCTGATCGATAAGATTGCTTTCACCGGTGAACATCGGACTGCGCAGGTCATTACACGTGATTCAGCTGACACTCTGAAGCGATTGACGTTTGAATTGGGCGGTAAGAGTCCAAACGTAATTTTTGCAGATGCTGATCTTGATGCGGCTGCAATGGGCGCATATATCGGCTTGTTTTTAAATCAGGGGCAGTGTTGCTGTGCGGGTAGTCGGGTCTTCGTCGAAAAAAGTCAGCACGATGCTTTTCTGGAAAAACTGCAGAAGCTTACAGAGAGTCGAAAGGTTGGTGATCCGTTTGCCGCTGATACCGAGCAAGGCCCGCAGGTGGATAAGGCACAGTTTGATAAAATTATGTCATACATCGAAAAAGGAAAGTCTGAAGGAGCTGCCTGCGTGACCGGTGGAGAGCGTGTTGGGGACAAGGGATACTTCGTTGCCCCGACTATCTTTGATGATGTTCGTGATGACATGTCCATTGCAACCGATGAAATCTTTGGTCCTGTGCTCAGCGTTCTCACTTTTGAGGACAAGGAAGACATGATTCGTCGTGCCAACAACACGTTTTATGGTTTGGCAGCAGCGGTCTGGACAAGAGACGTTTCAATTGCACACGATTTTGCGGCTCGCGTTCGAGCTGGAACCGTGTGGGTCAACTGTTATGACGTGTTTGATGCCGCTGCCCCGTTTGGTGGGTTCAAAATGAGCGGCTACGGTCGCGAGTTAGGCGAAGAAGGCTTGAAGGCTTACACCGAAAGTAAAACCGTGACGCTTGCACTGTAGTTTGAAGCGATCATGGTCCCAAGTAGCTACTGATCGAGGTCTATTGGGCCGACAGTTTTGAGACGTGTTGGGGTCAGGCTGCTGTGATGAGGCTGTGCCCTGTTGTGCCGTCAGGTTAAGATCAGTGTGAGAGTTTAGGAGAACCTGCGGGGCTAACCCGTGGGCAGAAGAGGTTGGAAGGAGTGCTTTCAGAGACGAGATGACATGAATGGTGCAATGCAAGGCGTAACGCAGGAGCAAGTGAGCCAGTACAGCCAGTTACCTTGGCTGACTCTGCTTGTACTGTGTTTGCCGCTCATTCTTGTCTCTCGGAGGCTGAAGATTTATCCCACGATCTGGTGGGTTTTGGTGCTGCTTGTATCGATGGCTGCAAGTGTCGCTACAATTTTCCAGTCAAGTTTTCTGGTCATTGCTGCCGTGCTGGATCTGAGTTTGGTAGGTATCGCAACAGTGGATTTGTTGCTGGTTTACTTGTATGCCAATCGTGGCATTAGTGTCACGAGATCGATAGCAAGAACTTGTTCATTGGGTGTCCCTTTGGACAGTGAGCTAACGATAGAGAATCGAAGTTCGATGACATTGAATGGTCGTGTTCGCGATGATGTTCCCGAATTCTTTGAATGTTCACCAACTGAGCACCAGTTACGACTTCCGCCGATGGGGCGATTGACCTTAGCCCGAAAACTGACGCCCGGGAAACGAGGTGCGTTTGAGTTGGAGTCGGTTTATCTGCAATTTTACAGTCCACTGAAATTGTGGAATCGACAATTGTGCCTTCCTTTGCAAAACCGGTTGAACGTGTACCCGGATATGAAGCAGCTATCCGATTACGCGCTACTGGCAAGAACGAATCGCCTTAGCCTGATTGGCGTGCGGAAAACCCGAAGAGTTGGGCAGGATAGCGAGTTTGAAAGATTGCGTGACTATTCACGAGACGACAACTATCGACACATGGATTGGCGAAGTACGGCCCGTCGTCGCAAGTTGACGGTCCGGCAGTTTCAAAACGATCAGAGTCAAAGGGTCATCTTTCTGCTCGATTGCGGAAGAATGATGACGAATGAACGTGACGGTTATACGCTGCTGGATCATGCTTTGAATTCAATCCTGATGATGGCGTACGTTGCGCTTTCTCAGGGAGATTCAGTGGGCATGCTGTGCTTTTCCGATACGATCCACTCTTACATTCCACCACGCGGTGGAAAGAGTCAAATGAATCGACTCATCCAAGCGGGATTTGATCAGTTTCCTCGCCTGGTTGAGTCACGCTACGACCAGGCCTTCTTGTATCTTTCCACGCATTGCAAGAGGCGTTCGCTGGTTGTATTGGCAACCAATGTCATTGACGAGGTCAATGCTGCGGCGGTTGTCGACTATATGGGCAATATCAATGGACAGCACTTGCCGCTCGGGGTTCTGCTGCGGGATCGCGAAATGTTTGATGCAGCTGATAATCCCGATGGAGACGATTTCAAGATGTACCGAGCTGCTGCTGCCGCTGACATCTTGTTGTGGCGGGATCAGGTTGTAAAAGATTTGACGCATCGTGGGGTTTTGGTCGTAGATGCCTTCCCGGACGAACTCACCGCCCCGTTGGTTAACCAGTACCTTGAGGTCAAGGCGAAGCATCTCTTGTAGCTGGTCCGAAGCGTGTGGCTCTTTTGCGATGGATCACAGGCCAATAGCAGTCGTGTGATGCGACGCTTGTCGTGTACCGTTGGTGACTGCCTGACTTTGCGTCCTGTGCAGGATTTGCCTTTTGGATGCCGCAGTATTGATCTGGTACATCGTCTGGGATTTTAGGGTGTCGCGGAGTCAATCTGACCAAAAGGATGCTTGCCGTTACTAGCTGTTGTAGGTTCCACTCAATGGATCACCAGCGCAATGGATCACCAGCGCAATACGGCTGTGCCCCAGGCAAGTCCAGCACCAAATCCACATAGAAGCAGTAGGTCTCCACGCTTGATCATTCCTGCGTGGACAGCTTCATCCAACGCCAAAGGAATGCTTGCGCCGGACGTGTTGCCGTATTTGTCGAGATTGACGAATACTTTGTCCCGTTCGACATTCAGGTCAGATACAGCCGAGTCAATGATACGTTGATTGGCTTGGTGAAGTACAACGACTGAGAGTTCGCTTGGATCGACATTGGCTTGTTGTAGTACCTGTTTCGCACTTTCGTCAAAGACACGAACGGCCCATTTAAAAACATTTCTTCCATCCATGGCAAGGAACTGTTTGCCTTCTGCGTACATGTCAGGTGTTAGTTCTTGTCGTGTTCCACCTGCTGCAATGCAGAGCATTTCACCGCCACATCCCTCACTGCCAAATTGGTACGAGAGAATACTTGAGCCCGAATTTTCGGTGTCGGGAGTGAGCAGGACAGCACCCGCAGCATCGCCGAAAAGTGGGTAGGTTTTTTTGTCATCCGGGTTCACGGTACGACTCATCAAGTCGGCTCCAACGACAAGCACACATTGATTGTTTCCGGTGGCAATGAATTGTGAACCTGTGATCAATCCGTACATGAATCCTGCGCAGGCAGCGTTCATGTCCATTGCGGGCGCGACGGCTCCGAGTCGCCTTTGTAAATGACAGGCGGTCGAGGGGGTTGGGTGATCGGGTGTCATGGTCGCAACGATGATCAAGTCGATTTCGTCAACGGTTATTTTGGCTTCTTCAATACACCGTAGCGCTGCTTCATAGCAGAGGTCACTCGTCGCTTGGTCTTCACTGGCTCGTCGTCTTGCGTGGATGCCTGTGCGGCGGATGATCCATTCACTGTCGCATCCCAAGGCAGCCAAGTCTTCGTTGGTTACCACTTCCTCGGGCACATAGGATCCAGTTGCAGCTATCTGGACACCTGCAAGTTGACCCATTCGGCCACGCGTGGAGATCGGGGACTTATTCAAGGGTGAATTTCCGCTCCGAATGGAGAACCTCGACAGAGGCAATCAATGGTGATTAGGGAGAGACGAGTTGTTTCTGATTTTCAGGCGTTATACTGGATCAGCGAGCACTTGGAAATGTCCGCTTGAGCCAAACCTCAGTATACCCTGAAGCGTATTTTCTTGTTAGATCACGGCGGAAAACTGTCGAATGATGATTCCGGGCCTCGAGGCGAGCACGAGGCGACGCTATCTCCCCAGAAGGACGTTGGCAGATTGACTTACCGACGGCCCATGAGTGAAGTCCTCATTGTCGCGGTTTTTGTGGCGATTGTCATTGGGTGGGCTGGTTGGAAAAGAGGGATGGAATCTGGCGTCCGATTTGCCATTCACGGCCCGTCGATGGCACCGACCCTGCTAGGTGAACATCAGATTGCAAAATGCCTTGCCTGTGCCCTCGATTGGCCCATCGAGATTTCGGATGAGGGTGCATCTGTCTCTTGTTTTCACTGTGGGGCTCAGGCAATAGTGACGAATGGTTCACATAAACCCAGTGTAGTTGTTGTTCACGCGTACGAGCCAGTGGATACTGCAAGGTCAACACCCAGCCCTTTGCGAATCGGTGACGTGGTGGCCATTGGTGGTGAGGACATGATGCGGATCAAACGTATTGTTGCCCTCCCCGGTGATCTCGTGGAAGTGAATGACACTTCCTTATTGGTGAATGGAGAAACGGTTCACAGAGCTATGAGAGTCCATGATGATCTCGATGTCCCTGCTCCTGTTCTGATGTTTGAAATGGACAATCGCCGCGATCTGTCTCGGTGGCGCGGGAAAGGGTGGCAGCGTAATCAGCAGCGCGTCTGGACACCGGAGAATCAGGATTGGCTGATTTACCATCACCGCAGTATCCATCAACGTAATCAGCCGAGCTGTATCTGGGATGACTATCCATACAACGCTGGCTTGAGTCGTAAGTTGCAGCCGGCCAGTCGTCTTGCTCTTAACGCCAAGGTGGTTTGTAAGGATGAGGGACGATTGGAAGTTGTTTTTTGGATTGATGACCAGATGGTTGGAGTCACCTGTGATGTGGATGGACAATGCGAACTGAATATTTCGTCAGATGATGCAGAGGCGGTAGAGGTTGCTCCGGTTTCAGCTGAAACACCTGTTGCGATACGGGTGATTGAGGGAAGTGTGCAATTCTCCTGCCTGCAACTCGCACGCCAGATTGAATACAGGCTTCGGCCTCATGATGACCGTTCACGTTATCCGATTAGGTTGGGGAGTAGTGAATATTTTGTGTTGGGCGACAATGTGCCTGTGTCGCTTGACAGCCGCGACTTTGGTGTGATTCAGGAGCGTGCTGTAAAAGGACGTGTTGAGCTGATTGAATCGCAATAGGCAAATTGTTGCAAAGAAATTGCTCGTTCAGCTGAGCTACCCGGTCGATTGTAAAAATACAGCAAGCAGGAATTTTATGTCCGCGATTTATGATCTACTTGATGATTACCTTCTGGAGTATGAAACGCAAAAGAGTGAAACGGAATTCAAATCGTTGAATCAGGCAGTTGATCGGCTCGACATTGCCATGCAGGAGCATGCCCTGACGACTCGTCTGCAAGGATTGCGTGAGGCAGTTGCGATGTCAAAGAAGTTGGCAGACCGTCCAGTTTCTCTTGTGTTTGACTTTTACTTGGCCAGTGAGTTAATCGGAACCGCCAATGATATGGTCGAAGGATTGAAGGTGGTTCGCCCCGCCGCAATGGAGTCTCGGTCAGTTGACTATGAACTGAAGTCGCAGCGGATTGGACTTAATAATTTGTTGGCTAGCGCTTATGCGTTGGTTGATCCACTTGGCTTTGGTCGTGAAATCCAAGAAGTTGGGTTGATTGTGGAGGCGTCGCCACTGACCGATAATGAAGACCTTTGTGTCGGGCTGGGGGCTCAATACGAGGTCCAAATAGCTAGCGGGAATTTTCAGGCCGCCAAACAGTTGCGAGACGAAATCTGGGCACATGCCCGTATGCTGGAAGATCCTCTCTACTATCTGCATGCTGCAGCGTTTGACTGTGGGTTGGCGTTTGCTGTTGAGGATTGGCAAGGGATGATCGATGCTGCTTCTGATTGCATGCAGATGATTGCACCGTCGAACGGGACAGTGGCTACCGTTGACGGTGAATCAGTAGATCTCAAAAATGATGCTGACTTTCGAGTGGTCTCAGCAGCTCACGCGTGTGGTTTGGCCAAGCTGGGGCTAGGTCAACAGATTGCTCAACTTGAAACCAGTAACTCGGAATCTGACCTTCCAGCTTCGTTCCATTTCTACCGGTACTGGATAGATTGCCACCTTGCGTTGCGAAATCCCTCAATCGCCACCAGCCTGGCTGTTGAGTCATGGCAAGAAATAACCGGCAAAGGCCAGAGTTATCGCGAGGTTCAATCACTGTGTCAATTAATTCGATGCTTGCAGGCTGACGGTCGCCAAGATGAGGTTGCGGATTGGGCAAGGTTAGCTCGGGCAGCGGCAACGCGGTTACGGGATCCTGAGCCAATGCTAAAGCAGATTCAGTCCCTGCTGTAATGGCCTGTGCATTTTGGCTATCCACCAGTTTGGACAGTCGGAACTCCATTATCGCCCTTACAACTGCCACTAGAAATATCCGAAATGTCTTTTTTGGGCAGTCTTGTTTGGCCTACGTTGGGGAATTGAATCGCTTAGGCTACATTAATGTCCTAATTCGCCATTTCTTTACTCCAGCGACCAACACTCCCTTGAAAGCAAATATCGTTTTACTGCCTGGTGATGGCATTGGCCCGGAAATCATAGCTCAAGCACAGCGAGTTCTGGAAACAGTTGCGAAGTCGTTTGGGCACCAGTTTGAATTCAATTCCCACATGATTGGCGGGATTTCGATTGATACCTGTGGTGATCCGCTGCCTCAGGAAACAATTGACGCTTGCCGCGATTCCGATGCAATCCTGTTAGGGGCAGTTGGTGGTCCAAAGTGGGATGATCCTTCGGCAAAGACACGGCCTGAGGTGGGTTTGCTGAAAATTCGTAAAGAGTTGGGTTTGTTTGCCAACCTGAGGCCCATTCGCCTATTTGATGAATTGCTGGACGCATCACCACTTAGGAGGGATATCATTGAAGGCACTGATATTTTGTTCCTGCGGGAACTTACCGGTGGAATCTACTTTGGTGAATCTGGAACCAGTGGCAGCGGTCAGGCTGAGTCTGCTTACCAGTCCATGGTGTACAGTGTCGGAGAGGTGGAGCGAATTATTCGACTCGCGGCGAAGGCCGCTCAGGGTCGAGGTAATCGACTCACGAGTGTGGACAAAGCAAATGTCCTTGAGCCCAGTCGCTTGTGGCGACGTGTTGCTGCCAGAGTCATGCAGGAAGAGTTTCCTGATGTTCAATATGATGTGGTGCTGGTTGATGCCATGGCGATGCATCTCATCAATCGCCCTAGTGATTTTGATGTTGTCGTCACAGGCAATATGTTTGGTGACATTTTGACTGATGAAGCTTCGATGTTGCCTGGATCTCTTGGTATGCTTCCCAGTGCTTCTCTTGGCAGCGATGGTCCTGGGCTGTACGAGCCCATTCATGGTTCTGCACCTGACATTGCTGGGCAGGAGATTGCCAATCCACTCGCAACCATATTGGCCTCGGCTATGTTGTTCAGGCACTCGCTGGGACTCGAAGCTGAGGCAACGGCAATCGAGTCGGCGGTTCAGAGAGTCCTGTCCGACGGCCTTCGGACACGTGACATTGCTCGTGGTGGCGAGGCCATTGGTACCGAGTCCATGGGGTCGGCTGTGGTTGAACGGTTAACTGTTTGAGAACGCCTGTGCATTGCAACATGACAAATCTTCTTGGACAGTCTAATTGGCATGATCCGAGGACTTATATCCTACTAGCGATCGTGCTGGCAGCGCTGAGTATTGCATCTGTGGTAGGTTTCGTCCTGTCGCGGCGTGAGAAGATTGGCGTAGAGTCGGCCTTGGTCCATCGTTTCAACCATAAGTTGAAAGTGTGGTGGATGATGGTCGTGATTTTCGCGTTAGGTTTTCTGCTCTATCGGATCGGTATAGTAATTCTGTTCGGGTTTGTCTCGTTTTGGGCGCTTCGTGAATTCATTACGATGACGCCGACACGGCGTGGTGATCATAGGTCGTTGTTCTGGGTCTTTTTCATATTCACGCCGTTGCAGTACCTGCTCATTGCGTTGGGCAGTGACCCACCAAGTTTTCTTGGGGGGAACCAGCACATTGATTACTATGATTTCTACAGCATCATGATTCCTGTGTACGCCAGTTTGTTCATTCCGGCGCGTGCGGCGATTGCGGGTGACTACAAGAGATTTCTGGAACGTAGTGCGAAAATCCAGTTCGGTTTGCTGATCTGCGTTTATTCTCTCAGTTATGCACCTGCCCTGTTGGATCTTAAATTTACGTCCACTCTTCGCCCACCGCTGTCGGCGCCGGAGCAATGGCAGGGAAGCGCCGGAAGCGTGCTCGTATTCTTCGTGCTCATCGCCCAACTCGCTTCGGTATTTGAGCGTGGCTGGGGTTACCTGGCGGGTAGGCATGTGATCGCTGAAAAAATTAATGCCTCCCGTACCTGGGAAGGTTTTCTTGGATCGATGGTCACCACGGGGATTGTCGCAGCCTTACTCGCATGGGCGACGCCTTTTTACTGGTGGGAAGCCGGGATTTTGGGAGCTGTTGTAACGGTTATGGCGTGCGCCGGAACGATGACAATGAGTGCTATCAAGCGAGACCGTGGCGTTACCGACACCGGCACGCTCGTTCAAGGGCACGCTGGTATTCTCGACCAAATAGACAACATGTGTTTTGCTGCCCCTGTGTTCTATCACCTGACACGATTCTTCTGGTCAATATGACACTTTCGCTTTTTGATACGCACGCTCATCTGAACGTAGATGCGTTCTCTGACAACGTTGATGCGGTGGTTCAACGCGCCAAAGAAAATGGTGTTACCGGGATCATGGTGATCGGTATCGATGTGGCGACCAGCAGAAAAGCATGTGATCTTGCTGCACTTCACCCCGGGTTCCTTTTCGCGGCGGTCGGAATACAGCCAAATTCAGTTGCCGAGTCCCGCCCCGACGACTTTTCTATCATTCAGGAGCTTGCTGGCTGTCCCGGAGTTCGCGCAATTGGTGAAACTGGCTTGGACTGTTATTGGGATGATACGCCGCTGGAAATGCAGCATGATTTTTTTGATCGGCATCTGCAACTGTGCCGTGATACTGCTTTGCCGATGGTAATCCACATGCGAGAAAGTGGTAAGCTGATTGCGGAACAGTTGCGACGTCAGACGAAGGTTCCCGCGGGAGTCATGCACTCTTACACTGGTGATCTTGAACTTGCCGTGCAGTGTCTTGAGATGGGGCTGTACATCAGTTTTGCAGGCATGGTGACCTTCAAGAAGAGCGAAGAACTTCGCAGTGTCGCCAAGGCGATTCCAGAGGATCGTTTGTTGATTGAGACTGATTCACCGTACTTGAGTCCCGAACCTCTGCGTGGAAAACGTCCAAATGAACCCGCACGCGTTGAACACACTCTGCGGTGTATTGCTGAGACTCGTGGTGTCGCAGCGGAATATTTGGCGGACGTAACGACAGAGAATGCCAAAAGGCTCTTCCAACTGCCCTGAGAATCGGTGGCGTCTGGTATCCACCGTTAAGCCAGGTAATGTTCAGCCAGTTCCAATTGCCATTTAGCTAGGTGTCAGTGTTCAGTGCGGTTCGCTAGTGGAAGTAACCACTGACGCGAAATCGAACGGCTGGGCCCGCCGGACTTTGATGCCCAGGCTGAGACGTGCCGTGATCTCGGTTTCGCAAGGGCTTTGTTAGGACAACAAACGAGTTAAAGCCGCAGCCTTGACCAACTCACGTGGCTGATTGAGATGGTTGTAGACAATTGTCTCAGGATGAATCCCGAAACTGTGGTAGATCGTTGCCAAAACCTCCGCTGGGTGAACGGGGTCCTCCAAGGGAGCGGATGCGGTCTTGTCGCTCTTGCCATGAACATACCCTCGTTTCACTCCAGCACCTGCCATTACTGCGGTGTAACAATACGGCCAGTGGTCACGTCCATCATCCGAGTTGTTGTTGCCGCTAGTACTGACACCCCGCTGCGGACTGCGGCCGAACTCGCCGACGGCTACCACAAGTGTGTCTTCAAGCATTCCACGATCATCGAGGTCAGAGATTAATGCTGATAAGCCCCCATCAAGCATAGGTGCTGATTGATCCTTCATGCGTTTACTGAGTCCGGTGTGATGGTCCCATGAGTGGTTATCACTATTGGCTACTTTTGGCCAAATGACCTCGACTACCCTCGTTCCCGCTTCAACCAGTCGCCGCGCGAGTAGGCAGCTTTGTCCGAATGTGTTGCGGCCGTACATGTCTCTCGTTGCAGACGTCTCGCTGGCTAGATCGAATGCCTGTCGGGCACGGCCCGAAACAATGAGTGATAAGGCACGGTCGTAGTACTCATCGAGTTCGAAAGACTCAACCGCTTTGTTGATATCAGGCATTTGCTGATTCAAAAGATCTCGCAATTTTGCACGCCTCTGAAGGCGTACGCTGAAAACTTCAGGTCGCAACTTCAGGTCGTCAATCTTGATCCGATCCATCTTCCCCATGTCGAGGTCATCACCGCTGGGGTAAAGCGTGTATGGGTCAAAGGACTTTCCGAGGAAGCCAGCGGAGCCACCCTTCCCTACTACGTTTGATTCCTGCAGTGGTCTTGGCAGCATCACGAACGGTAGCATTGGCTCATCTATCGGCCGCATCTTGACGATGTTGCTGCCGTAGTTGGGAAAGTCTTTCGGCGAGGGAGGTTCCAACTGTCCGGATGGACTTACCTTGTCAGTCGTGTATCCCGTCATCATCTGATAAATCGCCGCTGTATGATTGAAGAGTCCATTCGGCGTGTAGGACATCGAGCGAATCATCGAGAAGCGATCGTTCAATTGGCTGAGCTTAGGAAGATTCTCAGTGAATTTGATCCCCGGGATCTTTGTGCTAATCGGATTGAAAATGCTTTTCACATTATCCGGAACATTTTCTTTAGGATCCCACAGATCAAGGTGGCTGGGGCCACCCTGCAGATAAACCATGATGATGCTTTTCGCTTTGCCCCAGCCGGGACCGCCGCCTTTCAGAGGACTCCCAGTGACACTTTCAGCAGCAGAAGCTGATTGCAGTTGCATCATGGATGGCAGTGATAAACCCAAGGCACCACACCCACCTACCCTGAGGAAGGATCGGCGTGTTGCGGCAAGGTGCGGATCGCAGAGGTCTTTTGCCTTGAAGCCTTTGAATGAAAGCATGGCAATGTCTCCGAGGAAGGTGTTGTGAGAATGGTTTGTATGGTTTTGTTCAATGATTAAATAAGAATGCGGGGCTGTTTATGAGCGCCCAAGTCAAGTCTTCAGCAGCAGTAAGTCGGATTCGCTCTAACTGTTGTGTACTCTGTTTGGCATCATCTCTGAGCTGAATGAGTTGTGGATCGTCGACGGTAGGTTGCGAAAGTTCCACCTTTCGCTTCTCAAGTGCGACCAGCGCGGCATCTGGTGGGACCGCGGCTCCCGCTGCGACAACACCCTCCTGAGCCTTGCGGATGTTACCGTCAGTCTTGGTGATGTACTCATTAAGAAAACCAACCGTTTTTTCATCGCGACGGTCCTTGGGGGTGAGCAGCATCGCAGCAAGAGGTTCGGCGACCCCCAGTGGAATGTCGCCTACCGCCGTCGTTGCGCTGAGCCTGAATCGCCCCAATGTGTGTTTGGCTGCGTTATGAAATTGATGGATCTTGAAGGTAAGGATCGCATCGCCTTCGGTCTGCAGAGGTTTATCGAATTTGAAAGTTGCCCAGTGAAATGTTCCCATCGCCGGTGAGATGGCCCACCCTTTTTGATCGTTGGTTTTCCCATCAAACGCCTGGTTGATGTTGAACCCAGGTTGCGTGAAGTCAGCACGGCCGCTGGCGATCTTCACCTTGTTTGATTTCTCAGGCGTTTTCGATGAGGCCGACAGAACTTCAAATTCTGTCACAACAAAGTTTCCATTGTCGGCAAGCCCAGGACCTTTGGAAGGCAGCTTTTCATCGCTGAGAGCCTCCAAGCGGATACCCGTGATGTTGTTCAGGGAAGTCCGCATCGTGACTGTGTAGGCAGTTTTGTCAGCACTGCCACTGGCAACGATGGATCTGTCTGATTGTGGTGTAAGAACTGCTTTGTTGGTCGAATTTCCGGACTGGTAGGAAAGTGGGTGCCATTCAATGGCTTTCAGCTGAGCATTGGACATCTCGTCAATTTTCGCCTGAATGCTTTCTTTCTCTTTCTCCAAGGCAGCTTTTGCGGCATTGATCCGATCCTCGCGTTCCTTGGCAAGCTTTTCCCGCTCCGGTTTGATCGCATTGGTTCGGTTAACGATCTCCTCATTCAATTTTACCAGCTTTGCTTGACGTTCTTTTTCCAGTACCTCGCGGCGGACTTTCCAATTTGATTCAGCGATGGTGAGTTGCCCCAAGAGTTCCTCGTGGCTCTCCCTGATGATGTCTTTCATGGCAGCAAATGCTTCCAGTTCGGATGCCTTGGGATACCGCGCAAGGGCTCGAATGAAAATTTCCTCGGCAAGATCCTTGTCATCAGGGTGTTCCGCGACAATTTTTTCCAACACGTTCTTTGGGTCGGCAATGGCGGAACCAACCGTGGGGCCACTAACCAAGGCCATGACCGGTCCAAGTTGCAGGTCAGAACTTCGCTCACATTCGCAGGCACTTTCTCTGGCAGGACGTCCAAGGTTTTGCAGGAAACCATCAGCAAGCTTTACGCCGGAATCGGTGATGGCTGTTGCACGAGTTCCCTTGGGCATCCCCGGGATGTTGCTGACTGCCCCTGTCAATGTGTGTACTGCGTCGAAAATTACCTCGGCGGGAAGTCGACGCGGCAGTGCGTGTGAGTAGTTGAGGGAATCGTCTTCGTTCAATGCATTCGTCTTGATGCTCAACTGGTACGTTCGGCTGTTGCAAATCGCTCGATGCATTTCGGCGACATCAAAGCCGGATTTCACAAAAGATTTTTCAAGGTAGTCAAGTAACTCTGGATTGGTGGCAGGGTTGCCAGCACGAATGTCATCGATCGGTTCTATCAGCCCGACGCCCAAGAGGTAGCCCCACAGACGGTTGACGTAACTTCGCGCGAAATAAGGATTGTCGCTGTGGGTAATCCATGTTGCCAGTTGTTCGCGTCTTGTGGCTTCTGGTTTTGTTTCATGTTGGACGTCGAAAGGAAACTTGGGAGGGACCACGGCATTGGTCTTGGGATGTTTAACATCACCCTGCTTGCGATCAACAACTTTTTCAAATAGCGGCTTGGCACCTTCAACTGCCGTGCCACCAATTTTCCGTTTTCCTGAGGCAGGGTCATTCTCAAGTCCAACTTGCGCAAAGAATGCGGACATTTGATAGTACTGATCCTGTGTCCAACGCTCGAACGGGTGATCGTGGCATTTGTTGCAGTTGAACCGGATTCCAAGAAACAGGTGAGTGGTGTTCTCCATGGTGTTTTCAGGTGTCCGCAGCACTTTGTAATACGAAGCGGGCGGGTTGTCATTGTTTGAGCCGGTGGCGGTCAGGACCTGCTCCGCAAAAACATTGTAAGGTCGGTTCTCAGCGATCGCGGTCCGTATCCACTCTCGGAACTTTGTGCTGCCCTCGACACCGAGAAACTTTCGATTGACCTGCAGAAGGTCGGCCCACTTGTTGGTCCAGTAGTCAATGTACGGCTCACTGCCAATCAATTCATCGATGACACTGGCACGCTTCTCGCGGGTAGGTGTCTCGTCCGCAAGGAAGTTTCGTACTTGTTCGCTGCTTGGTGGCAGTCCCGTTAGGTCAAGATGTACTCGCCGCAGGAATGTCGAATCGTCGCACATTCCACTTGGGATTACTTTCACTCTCTGCCACTTGTTAGCAACCAATCTGTCGATGTCAGTCCATTGTTCGACCGAGACGGTCTTGTAGCCATCCCGTTCGCCCATCACGGTTAGAGTGGTTGCTGCATAGGCACCTTCATATCTCGCCAGAATCGCAGCTTCACCACGTCGTATCGCAGAGAGTAGTCCACTCTTGTCCACGCTTGCTGTTTCGGTGTTGCCGCTTTCGATGAAAGCTTCTTGTGTTACGTCGCGTTGCTCACCGTTTTCATAGTACGCGATCACTCTGACTTGTTGCTCTGCATCAATGCGTTGCACGACAGGATTGGTAGGGAATATCTCGATGCGAGTGACCCGAGAGGATTCAAGATTCAGTTGGCTGCCGTCCGCAATCCATCTTTGCAACACAGTGTGGTAGGGGTCACCTTTTTCCATCAATACACCACCCTGGTGCGGTGACAGGCCAAGCGGTTTGCGGAGCATTAGTGATTCGTCTGGCGAAGCTGGGTTGATCCGACGGGCCGCAAGGTCGTCCGTGAGTGCTCGAAGGTCATAAACCGGGTCGTACCCGCGAAGCGAAAGTTTGAAACCATTCTTGCCTTTCTGAGCCCCGTGGCAGGTTCCTTGATTGCAGCCAAGTCGGCTGAGGATCGGTCCCACGTCACGAATGAAGTCAACCGATCCATGATTGGCAGCATCAGCTTTTTCCGGCGTGATGCCCCTGGCAATCATGTTGATCTTGGAAGCGATACCACCGTAACTGATGGTGACGTCTCCTTGGCCGTTGCCGGCTGCACGAAGAACACCTCTCGGGGTAATTGTGGCCCAAGAGGGGATGGTGATGTCGGCATTGCGCGTGATATCACGGGTGCTGTCATCGCTCATGACTGCAGTAACGACAAGCTGTGTGTAAGCGTACGGCGAATCCAGTTCAATCTGGCTTGGACTGATCAGCACCTTGGTGACGTCTTGGGCTGGGTCAACTTGGGTCTTGGCAACGGATGGCGTGGTCGTTTTGGTTTTGCGTTTAAGTTGGTTGTTCCATGCTTTGGCATCAAAGCTTGACGTTGCCAACTTTGCATCATCAGCCACCTTGGAAACATCGAACGTTCCAGTCAGATTTCCCTCCGAATCAAGCCGCCGTATTTTTCCGTCGGCTGCGGCAATTAGCAAAGCGTCGTCTTTGCCGAATGCGATCGCGAAGACTGCAGCATTGTCGACCGAGAACTTGCTGATTTCCGTGATTTTCGAGTTGAGGTGATTCTCGAGTTGCTTCTTCTCCTCTGCGTTGCGGTCAGCGACCCGTTTGGCTTGGATCTTCTTCAGTTCGGGAGAAGTCTCGCTCGAAAAATCATATTTCCACACTCGAATTTCGCTTTTGCCATCCAATGTCGCAGCAGCGGCCAAGCGTGTTGCGTCGGAGTTAATCACAACACTTGAAATACGTCCGGGTAACGCAGGGAATTTGCGAACCAGGTTTGCGTCATCTCCAATCTTGCGAGCTGTTTGACGGAAAACGCGGTAGACCTTGGCAATGCCATCTGCGCCACCTACAAAAATTTCATTTCGCTCAGGATGAGCCTTCACGCTGCTCAAGCCCCCGGAGAGTGCTCCCGGAGTGATCGAGGTAATGTTGTCGATGAATCGTTCCGTTTCGACTTCGGTAAGTTTGCATGACATGTCTCGCGCGACCGAGATCACATGCTTGCCATCGGGGGTGAACGCCGTATCACGCACCCAGTCATTGTGCGCCCCTTGAAACAGAATCTGTTCTCCAGAGCTCGTGTCGATCGCGCGAACTACATTGTCGGTTGCACCAAAAGCAAGTTTGCTGCCATCGGGTGACCAACTTGCACCGCACAGCGAGTCATACGTGACCGATCGCGAAAGACTTAGTTTTTGGGTTTCAAGATCCCATATTTGAACCTCGCCTCGTACGGCTGGAGTCCCGCCAATGGCAGCCAGGCGTTTGCCGTCTGGCGAGAACCTTACACTGTTGATTCGCGGGCTCATTCCAACCAATCGAGAAACGCGTTCACCAGTGTCTGAATCTAAAACGACCACCTCGTGGAAACCTGCGGCAGCGATTTTACTGCCGTCGGGAGATACATCGATCGATGAGAGCGATGGCTGGCCGATGTAAACCGGTGGATTATCAGGTGTGTATTTTGGTCCGTCATCAGCGACGGAATCATTCTTGGCCCCTTGAAGAATCCATTTGCGTATCGTTTCTAGTTCGACGTCGTTGAGTGGACTGAACGGCTCGTCGGGCATTTCTGCATGTCCATCGACCGGCGTTATCTGTTGGAATAGATAGCTCTCGTCCGGTTTCCCAGGGACCACTGCTGTCTGCGCTGTCTCGCCGCCCTTTACCATCGCATTGAAGTCGGTCATCAAGTACGAACCGAGTTGCTTTGCGCCTTGGTGGCAACCGTAACAGTGCTGGCTGAATATCGGCCTTACATCGTTGGTGAAACTGACAGCCAAGGTTGGTGGTGCGTCTGCGCTGGCTGGTTCCTCAGCACGTAGGCAGGACGTTGTCAGTAAAGTGCAACACAAGGCTGCGATTAAATGACGGTCGATTTTTGGGAGCACGATTCGGACTCTTGGATGTAAATTCAATTTCTTGTGAGCAACGAGGCGGAAGAAAACTTCGCGTTGAAACTCGACCGAGTGTCGGTTTAATCCGAAGGTTTCATACTGTCAGCGGAATGAACCACCTTGCCAAGCTCAGTTAGGAAACATGAAGTCAGTAACAAAGCCAATCCAACAGCGTGGGGATGCGCTGTGGGTAGCCCTGAAATGGGCGGGCGGGAGGCCGAGCAACCATCGCGACAATTCGTCGGTCAATGGCCCTCTTCCTTCCACAATAGCCTAGTGTTGGTGCTGGTTTCAGTCAAACTCTTACGGCGGTCAAAAGGCCGTTTGTGGCACCTTTCAGTCCTCCCCGGCTGTCTGTTGCCGGTTCTGTCGTTCTGAATGTCGTTTTGAGTATCGAAGAATTTTTTTCGGCGAGGTTCTTACTGTTCTGCTGAGATTGGTTTTCGACCCACTACGGGCAGGCATCACGGGAAGCTATGCTAGGGACGGGACTGCGACAACGACCAATGCCGGTCGTCCCTCATCACGATGTGGATTTCTGCCTATGCGCTCCGTTTGGCTCGACCTGACTTTCGAGAATCAATGTGTCTTCGTGGCAGTGTTTGGATTGTTTGGCGGAGCGTTGGCAAACTGGATGATCTATCGGTTCGCCTACTTCAATCCTCGTCCTATTTCTCCTTGGGGTCCGCGTCCCGATGCTGCAACTCCTCGCACTTTCTGGGATCGGTTGCCTGTCGTTGGATGGTGCTTTCTGCGGCGTGAATCAAAGGTGCACGGTCGAGGCTTTTGGATTCGACCTTTACTGATTGAGTTGGGGACTGCGGTCTCACTGGTCTGGCTCTTTCAATTTGAAACGCAAAGTGGTGAACTCTTGCCGGCAAGAATGAGGCTTGCTGAGGTACTGGCTGATTTCACGCCCTATGCGAACTCGCTGTTTTTTGCTCATGCAATTCTTTTCATTCTCATGGTGGCAGCGACTTTCATTGATTTTGATGAAAGGATCATTCCTGACTTGATTACCATTCCCGGCACTCTGCTCGGTTTGCTATTTGCAGCCACTTTGATAACGGGGGCTGGTAATGGGTTGGGGACCCTCCCATTCATGCCCACGATCAGCTTCTTGCAGAATGGTGAGGTTGCTATCTATCGGCCTACCACTTTCGATGCACCATGGTTCAGTGGGAACCAGAGTTGGTTTGGTGAACGTGGTTTAGTCTGGGGCTTGGGGATTTGGACTGCTTGGTGCTTTGCCTTGTGCGATAGGCGTTGGAGTGGTGCGATTTTGCGACGTCGCGGTTTCCAAAGAGCGGTCCGGCATTTTTTTAATGGACTTTTTCATCACCAATTCTGGAAGATTCTGTTCGGGTTGTGGATCGTCGGGTGTGGCATCGTTGCCTCCGTTTGGGGTGTCGGAGAACAACATTGGCATGGTCTCTTCACTGCCTTGGTGGGACTCGCCGCTGGAGGTGGTGCCATCTGGTCGATTCGTATCGTTGCTACTTGGGCCTTGAGGATTGAGGCCATGGGGTTTGGTGATGTCACGTTGATGGCGATGATTGGTGCTTTTGTCGGCTGGCAGGCCGTCTTGATTGCGTTTTTCCTGTCACCCTTTGCAGCGATCGCGATCGTTCTGATTCGTTACGTAATCACAAGCGATACGCAGACGCCCTATGGACCTTACCTCTGCGCCGGAACGATGTTGACAATCGTGTTTTGGGACAGTGTCTATCAGGATTGGCTGCGAGCGAATCTGTTGATGTTTGGCTCAACTTTACTTTGGCTCTGCATTGCCATGCTGGGGCTGATGGCCTTCATGCTTTTCGTCTGGCGTTTAATTAAGACAGCACTGTTCTATCGCTGAATTCGTCACGCGCTGGCGTTGCGTAAGACGCTACCTTGTACACGAGGCCAGCGCAGGACGCTTGTCGGGCAAGCTCCATAGGAAGCTCGGGATTGTCAGCGAAGAAGGTCGATTGGCATCAAAGTGCTGCATCGCAAAGCTGCAATTGCGATCAGTTAGATTCGTTTGTTTTGGGGCATTTGAAATGATTCTGTGAAGCCTGCTGGCTTTTGCCATGATGCAAAACCAGAGTCAGTCGAATGAATCAAGCTTCTCGCGCGAGCGAGGGGTTCCAGTGGATTTTCCAGCCTGCTTTGCTGCCTCTAGCTGAACCATCCTCGGTGGTTTTGCTCCCAGAGCGATCGTCCCCTGAGCCCTGAACAGGTGGAAGTAGTTCTTCCTCAGTGTCCATGGACGCGTTCGTTTTGTCACCATTCGATTCTGATTCGCTGATGGGTTGTCCTATCTCGATCTTCTGCATGCGTGTTCGAGGTGTCTCTTCTTCTGCAGGAGCAACCGTAGGGTTGGGTTGCAGGATCGAATTGCCAATAGGCAGGGCCGTTTCGCTTTCAGTTGCAGCGGTTTTTTCAGGCGTTCCAAACGATGAATATCCGCTCACCACTGCAGCCCCAAACGGATCAGTGTAGGAAAGAGGAACTCTTTGCACGACCTGTTTCGGCACCATGATGGTTTCTGTGTAGGGAACGTACTTTTGACGAGTGACCGGTTTCATGACGGTTCTTGTGACTGCCTCTTGCTCGTAGTATTGAACTTCGATTGGCTGTTTTCGGGTTTCGTAGATCGTGCGGGTCGTCTGAACAGGCACTTTCCGGACTCGCTCTTCGCTGACCCATCGTTGCTGTTCAACAGGGACTTTGCGGGTAATGGTCTCTGTGATTGGACGTTGAACCGTGTAAGGCACCTTGCGCACTTGCGTTGTTGCAACCATGCGTGTGGTTTGGACGGGAACTTTTTGCGTGACCATTTGTGTTTGCATCCGTTGGACCTGTACTGGTACTTGCTGCGAAAGGACTTCGGTCTGCATGCTTTGCACCTGAACCGGAACTTGGACTTGCTGCACCTGAGGCACATAATTGGTCTTTGCCACCTTTTGAGTAACCAAGTTCGGGCGGTAGCTGTACTGAGTTTGCACGGTTGCCGGACTTGTTTGTGGTGTCCAGATTAGCCCACTATTGTTGCCGTTTGCATCGCGTGCATAGTTTAGGGAATAGGAAGTACGACCCGGTTGCACGACTTGCTGCGCAACATAACCGCCTTGGTCAACTGTCTGCGTTTGCATGGTCGTGACCGGTAGCATGGATGTGTATTGCTGCGTCTGGTACCGCGTCTGTACCACTGGTCGTTGAACCGCGTACTGCTGCGTCTGGTATTGCGTCTCGATAACGGGTCTCTGCACAGCGTACTGCTGTTCCTGATAGGAGGTTTCAACGACAGGTTTGTACGTGGTGTATTGCTCTTCTCGCTCAGCCGTTTCCGTCACGTACTTGGTCTGGGTTACGGTTTCGTCCCGATAACTTGTCTCCGTTACCGACTTCCACACGGTGTACCGCTCTTCACGATAGCTAGTTTCAACGATCGGTTTCGCGACCTTGTATTCACGTTGTTCGGTGCGCGTTTTCAGGACCGGGCGATAGCTCGTGACTTCCTGCGGCACATATTCTGTTTCGTAAGAGAGTCGATACTTCTGGACAGTCTGAGGCTGCATCACTGTTTCGCATTCCAACCGATAGGTGGGCTCGAAGCAGTTGCCCTCTTGAGCATGTGCTGGCGATGAAATCGGCAGCAGTGTACAGACAGTGAAAACGGCAATTTTTGCGTTCAATGGACAGGTCATAGCTGTGCTGCAAAGCCAAGTTCGAAGAGAAGACAAGAAACGATTAGCAATGGAAAGCGAGTGGTCCGAGCAACGTCATATCGCTGCCAGACCACCTGCCATCATTCAAAGCGTACGCAAGGCTTTAGAGAAATGTAGAAAAAACCCGCAAAAAACGCAGCATTTGAGTATGGGACGCCCAGAGAAGCTCCCCATTCTTCCCCTGCTGTTTATTTGTCGCTACATCCGTTGTCTTTTGACAACGCAGGACAGTTTGGCGGTTTGAAGTCCCAGTATCTCTCGGAGACGCGATTGCTGGTCCTGGACGATCGTGTTTGCTGAGGTCTTGTCGACTTAGTGGCTCTCGTGGAGGGGGTCCAGGTGGGGGTTCAGGCCCAGTGATAGCATTGCATCCGCCAGGCTTTCGTCGCGAGCAGTCAGCTCAGCTCGCTCGTTGCGGTGCATTCGGACAACACGTTTTTGGGCGGCGAGTACCTTGGGAAGCAACCACCTGATCGACCCACGCTCCGCTGCCAACAGGAATTTCGCTGCTTGCTCCTCACCGTATGCCTGAGCCAAAATTTCGTCCGCAGCGCTGATGAAGAGTCGAGCTGAGCCAGGGTCTCCTTGACGGGAGCTGCGGCCGATCAACTGACGATCAATCCGGGATGCAGCGTGAGCCTCGCTGACAATAACATGCATACCACCAGCTTTCCTCACCTCCTCGGACAATCGAATGTCCGTGCCACGGCCTGCCATATTTGTGGCAACGGTTACCCGGCCAGCTTGACCTGCTTCGGCGATGATTTGAGCTTCTGAAGCAGCATTGCGAGCATTGAGGACCACATGAGAGATTCCTTTCTCGCTGAGTTGCGTGCTGAGCTCTTCTGATTGAGTGATGGTGCGTGTTCCGATCAGCACCGATCGATTCGTTGCAATCATCTTCGCTGTTTCATTGGCAATGCGGGTCCACTTCTCTCCAAGTGACCGGCAGGCCACTGGAGGCATCAGGACCTGTTGGGAGCGACGGTGGGGACGTACTCGATGAACTTTGGCATCGTAGACGCGCTGCAGTTCATCACGATCTTCCCAAGCGGTAGCTGTCATACCAGCCAAGTGCCTGAATCTTGCTACAAAGTCCTGTACAGAAATTCGGGCGATCGGCTCTGACTCTCGTGTTAAAGCAAGCCCTTCTCTAGCTTCGATGGCTTGTTGAACGCCACCACCAAAGTTGCGATCTGCTGTACGGCGTCCGGTATATTCGTCTACAAGTTGGACACAGTCTTCATGTAGGACATAGTGGATGTCTCGGTGAAGGGTCTCGTTGACCAGAATCGCACGCTCGAGTGCATGCAGGATCTCGGTTGTGGTCAGCGTTGCGATTGCGGTGGGCATCGCGGTCGCGATTGCGCGTTTGCGGCCCGTTTGTGTCAAAGCAATCAACCCTGAACCATCAATTCGCACATAATCACGAGAGCGTTGGAATTCTTTGGCTGCGTTACTTGCCCAGCGATAACAGGACTCTTTTGCTTGGTCAACGCGAGTTGTTGGAGCCGTAATGATCATCGGAGTGCGAGCTTCATCAATTAAGATGCTATCTGCTTCATCGATGATCAGAATGTCTTTGGGAAATTCAGAGTGAGGTATATTCGAAGGTTGCTTTTTCCTTCGTTCGAGCGAATGACGCAGGAAGTCAAACGCAAACTCGCGTAGTGTTCCATAGACGATGTCGTGTTTGTAAGTCTTGGAACGTCCCTGTTGTGGGGTTGATGCTGTAACGCTCGACACACTTAAGCTGACAGATTTGTAAAGCTTCGACATCCACCCCGCATCGCGTGACGCGAGATAATCGTTCGCGGTTGCGATGAGTACTGTCTTGCCAGTAGCCGCAAGAGAGCATGCAGCAAGAAATGTGGTGAGTGTTTTGCCTTCACCAGTAGGCATCTCCACAATGCAGCGATCAACGAGAAGACGTGATGCATTCCATTGGTTGGGGCGAATCTCAAAGCCTAGGTGTTCCGCACATGCTGCATTCATCCGTTCTCGTGACAGTTCGATGGAAAGGCCGGCGCGATGCAGATGACCAAAACTCATGTTGAAACGTGTACTTGCATTTGATCACGCCATGTTAGAGCAGCAGAAATGTAAAACCAGCAAAGGCAGCGGCTTCGCTTGCCATGCCTTTGTAGCTCAATGGTAATACATTGCAGTTCAGTGAATATGGCTTGCAACTCAGGCAGTCACCACTGCTGGCGATCGGGCACCCAGGTTTTGTTTTGCACATGTGGTACGGAAGAAAAAATGTCTTCATGCAGAACTGTCCCGCGGAAATTGCGTTCTGCGCAAAACCGCAGCTACGACCACATCTCTCAAGATGCGGTTGCTCGTAATAAAGTGGGCGATGCCTAAGCTCAATTGGATATCGGTCCGGCTGTGGCGGGCTAATACCAGCAGCGACGATTTTCAGAACAGGCTCTTTCACCATGAAGCGGGCCGCCAGATCCTTCGGTGCGTTAGCATTTTCCTCAGCCACTATCCGAATATCTCTCATAGGCTTACGAAGGTTTTGGATGCTATCTGCATTGAAGCGGTCCCGCGATGTCTCAGCATCCAGATCTTCATACTCAACGGCTTCAGCCGTGCCGGAAACGGGCTGCCAGTAGTCTTCGCCTTTGGAGCTCGAACCAGGACCTCGTCCAAGCTGAGAGCTGAATGCTTTTTGCCGGGGTGGTGAGACCACCGTTGTCTTTTCCTCGAGAGCTTCGACGAGGGGAGCAGGATTAGCATCCGGCTTCAGTCCTGAAGGGACCGGGCCAGACGCGGCGGCTGTTGATTTCGGCGAGCCCAGAAGAGAAAAGCGTGCATTTTTGTTCACTGCCTTGTCGCCCGGAAGTTCAGCTTGCTCAACAAGCTCTACATCTATAATCCCCGAAGTCTTAGGTTCGCTAGCTTTGTCACTCTGCTCCCCTATTGCGACTGTACTGCCGGCCCAAAACACCAAAAAGGTGAGCATTGAGGTGAGAAGCGATTTGTGAGAGCAGCGTTTCATAAAGGGAAGGTTTGATTACGGAGATATTTCAACACTCTCTTTGTCGATCTTTCCTCGTCTGAAGTCGTAGGAAAAACTGGTTAGTCGGAAAATCTGCCACAATCGACCTAGGCCTCCTGGGTTGCGTATCTTGATGTGGAAAAGAGTCCGGTTCGTCTGATTTAACTGACTTTAACATGCCTCCTTCTAAGTAGCGGACTACCATGGATTAGCAACTGGATACCGTTACAGCCCTGTTTTTTGCCGATTTGCCAGGTGGGGCAGATGCTCATGTGGATCTCGGTACCCAGAATGACCCGTGCTTCTCGTTGCACGGTCATGGGGGTGGATTTTGCCATGCCCCTGCGCACCAGCAGTTGCAAAGCATTTCTTGATGACCCGACCCACATCAAATTCTCCGAAAAAACGACGAATGAGGTCGCGGCTGCGCGACCGCCTCGATGGTTTGCTCGCACAAAAACCAATGCCAATAAGGCAAGAGAGGCAAGCTGCACCGCAGGTTCGGTTGCTCGAATCGCGGTTCGTTCTCGATGCATCCGCTGCCTTGTTGGGGCTGGATGCCTTGAACTCTGTTTGGGAAGCCCAAGCTGCGACAGTGCAAAGGGATGTTTCCGGTAGCACAGGTTTTTCTGCGGAGGACCATCTGTCCGATTCGATGGAGATTTCTGCCACACGGTCTGCCCAAAGTGTTTCAGCCCATCGTGTTAACGAACCGGGACTGTTTGCTGGCCCCAGTACTGAACATGATGCTTTGGGGCTCGATCTTGATCTTGGTGTTGGTTCGGACCTGACCAGTGAACTCAGTGTGACTGTTCCTGGGCCAAGAGCCGATGCCATGCCTAGTGACTCCAACACCTTCACATTCGATGAGAAAGAGGTGGCGTTGAGTCGTGAGGCTGTGTTTTCTACAGAAGAGGGATCTGTACGCAAAGTCGATGCGAGTGATCCTGAATTTTCGAGTGTGGATAGCGGTCTGACGATTGAAGGTCAAGCTCAGAGCAGTCAGCGCACCAGCGAAATCGTTTTCATTGATACTGGTGTGCAGAATCACGAGACTTTGGAGGTAGGTTTTCGAGAAGGCGTCGAGGTTTTGATTCTCGAGGGCACGCAGGACGGTGTCACGCAGATTTCTCAGGCATTGCAAGGCCGAGCAGATCTGGATGCGATTCACTTGATCTCCCACGGTTCTGCTGGGAGTTTACGACTCGGATCTGCCGAGTTGTCATCGGAAAGCATGACACAGTACGCGGATGCTCTTTCGCAAATCGGCTCATCATTGACTCAAAGTGGTGACCTCATGCTCTATGGGTGTGATGTCGCGCAGGGTGAAATCGGTCAAGCATTCATTTCAGCTTTGGCTACGGCAACCGATGCAGATGTTGCTGCCTCGAATGACCGTACAGGTGACGCGGGGCTCGGCGGGGACTGGGTGTTGGAGTCCAAGAGTGGTGAAGTTGGGACCGCTGTGTTGATCGATGATACGGTCATGACCGGCTATGCCCACGTGTTGGCTCAGCCAAGCGTACTGAGCGTCGAGGTAAGCGATACAACAATTACCGATGTGGATGACGGAAGTGCGTTCACTGTGACTGTCACATTTGATCAGGCCATGAACCCCGGGGGGGCTTTCCAGCCAACGCTCACCTTTAATCCGGATGTGTTACTGGCGGGAACGTTGACAAATCCCTCTGCCGGGTCCTGGTCAGCAGGTGATACCGTTTTTACGAAAACATTTGACGTGGTCGATTTGGACGTCGAGGTCACGGATGTTGAAATCGATGTTACAGGGGCGGAAAACGCATCAGGAGAGGCTCAAACGAATTATGCCGCTGAAGCGGAGTTTTCTATTGATACCCTTAACCCAACAGTTGCGGTCGGCATAGTTGAGAGCCAACTGAGTGATGGAACTCCCAGTTCTTTGTTGACGTTTGAGTTTAGTGAGGATGTGGCTGGTTTTGATATCAGCGATCTGACAGCGACGGGTGGGGTGATCACAGGCTTCACAACCGTAGATGCCAGCAGTTACGAGGCGACATTTACCGCGAATGACGGAATTGAAACCTTAGGGAGCGTGTCTGTTGCGGCGGCCTACACAGACGTGGTGGGAAACGCAGGAACAACAGGTATCGATACGGTTGCGATTGATCGCGTGAATCCAACAGTCACATCAGTTATCCGGGCGGACGGAAATTACACGAACGCGGGAACCGTCGACTTCACGGTTACATTCAGTGAGGATGTGACTGGGGTAGATGCAGATGGTTCAGATTTCAGTTTGGTGACATCAGTTACCGGCGCTTCCATTGACTCTGTCTCTGGAAGCGATTCGGTTTACACCGTTACCGTGAATACGGGGACAACCAGTGGTTCGATTGGTTTAATTTTAGCTGCCACACCTACGATTCAGGATACGGTTGGGAACGCGTTGGCTGACCCTGCTATCAGCGGTGCGAACGAGCAGTACACCATCGCATCTACCGAAATTAGCCTGGTTAATGGTAATGTCCTTGTAGCAGATATCCGCGATGCGACATCTGATGATCTGATTTTATCGGTGGTGGGGAGTGACCTTGTTATCTCCGCAAGCAGCGAACCGATCGCGGCAGTAGGTCCCGGTATAACTCGGATCAGCGATTCTTCGGTGAGCGTTGCTCTCGCCGCGATCACCGGTAGCGATGGTGTCACGGTAGCAACTGGGGGACTGGACGATACGGTTACTGTCCTTGGGGTGGAAAGACGTTTAAATATAGACGGCGGCAGTGGCACCGATTTAGTTCAGTTGCAGGAGAGCGCCATCAACACCGGTGGTGGTGATCTCATTGTGGTTGCAGAAAATATCACTCAGGATGCGGAAGCGTCGATTTCTGCAGGCAACATTAGCTTGACAGCTTCCTTGGGTAATCTGGATGTCAATGCGTTCGTTGCAGCGACTGGCTACCTGAAGCTTGATGTAGCCGGTGAGGTGACGCAGGCTGAACTCGGTTCCATGGTTGTTGGAGGAGACGTAACAGTCGCAGCAGGCGTAATTGCACTTGATAATCTCTTGAACGATTTTCAGGGTGTTGTGAATGCTGCTGGTTCTGCTGTGGAAATCACTGATGCCAATAGCATTAGCCTGGGCGACATTGACGCTACCGGGGACTTGGTGGTCAACGCGTTAGCCGGGGCAATCGATGATGGTGTGTCTGGCTTGGCCGGTGAAGATGTCAACGTGGTGGGGGCGGCTACATTCAACGCCCTGCAAGCGATTAGCCTGAACGACGCTACCAACGATTTTTCAGCAGCTGTTCATCTGGTCGGCACTGATCTGTCATTGAACGATGCAAACGATATCACGATCGGAACCGTTTCAGCCAGCGGTGATCTTACAGTGACTGCCGCCGCTGGCTCGATTGCCGGGACTGAGCGTGTTCAAGTCAGCGGGCAATCGAATTTTCAGGCTGCCGGGGAAGTTGCTCTGGTGAATGCTCTGAATCGCTTTATTCAATCAGTGAATGCGAGTGCTGCAAGCGTTGAGCTGAAAGGCAACGTTGATCTGGTTTTAGGTGCGGTCAACGCAGCAACGCTGGATCTCGAGATTCTTGGTGCGATCAGTCAAGATACATCAGGCTTGAATATTTCAGGTGATGTGAATCTGATCGCTTCTGGTAATAACGACATCACGCTTGACAGTGTTGTGAATGTATTGGACGGGCCTATCTCTATTTTGGCCTTCAAAGTCGAGCTGGTTAATTCAAAGGGGTTGGAACTGGGTGATTTTGACGTAGATTCGCTCGTCGTCAGTGCGGGCGGTTCAGGCAATATTGTTCAGGTTGCAGGAACTGCGATTGATGTTCGGCTGGATGCCATGTTTGTTGCGAGCGACGATGATGTTTACTTGGATTCAGTATCCAATAAGTTTCAGCGCAATGTCTCGGTTGATGCTGACACCCTTGTTCTCACAAATAGTCAACTGACTTGGCTTGGCTCAATTGATGTGAACGAACTGTCCGTTGAGGCTCTCAACGATAGCGGGATTCTCCAGGATATTGCGAGTGCTGTTGCTGTATCAGGAACTTCACAGTTCACTGCATTCAACGATAGAGTGATCTTGAGTTCGACAGGAAATGACTTTGTTGGAAACGTCAATGTAGTGGGTTCTGAGATCGTCTTGGCAGCCAAGAATGCAATTCGTCTTGGAGAAATTCTTGCGACTACTTTCGATGTGACCGTAGATGGAATTGGCAATATTACACAGAGCAGTGCTGGCTTGACTGTGGCTGGGCACTCGGCTTTTACGACGCAGGGTAATATTTTACTGACGGAGGCAGGTAACCTGCTTGGCGGTGCCGTAAACCTAATTGGTAACGACGCAACCCTAGTGAATGCGACAGATCTCCTTCTTGGTTCCGTTGATTTGTCCAGCTTTGATGTCACTCTCAGCGGAGGCGACACAATAAATCAAAATGCTTCCGGAGTTCGGGTTTCCGGTGTATCAGATTTCTCGGCTGCCGGAAAAAAAGTTGCTCTCGATCTTTCTGCAAATGACTTTGGGGGTGCAGTTTCGATTGACGGCGCAGATGTCTCGTTGGGCAACATTGATGATCTTCTGCTCGGTCAGATTACTGCTGATAATTTGAGAGTTGTCGCTAATGGACTGGGAGGCATCGCGCAGACGACCGACCTTATTACCGTTTTAGGTGTTTCTGAGTTTGTTTCACAGAATAGCAGTATCACTTTGGAGGAGATGACCAATCAATTCAGTGGAGTTGTTGCACTGGATGGTCAAGATGTTTCTCTTCGCAATTCGCTTGCGACTCAGTTAGGGGCGGTCAATGTGTTCACGCTCGCGTTAGTTGCTGGCGGAGATGTTACGCAGACTGGAGCGGCTTTGGAGGTAACGCAGGAAGCGACGTTCACCGCGGTAGATCATCAGCTTGTTCTGATGTCGCAGGAGAATGAGTTTGGTGGCTCACTATCGGTAGTGAGTGATTCGGTCGAAATCAGTAACAAAAAAAATCTGGAACTCGGTGAGGTTCTAACTGACATTCTTAAAGTCACGGCGCTGGGAAGAAGTGATGTCACGCAGAATGGAAGTGGGGTGTTGGTCACGGGTGATGTGACTGTGCTTGCGGCGCAGGGCGATATCATGCTGCAGGCCACAGAAAATGATTTCCAGGGTGCCGTTAATGCATATGCGGAGCACATCGCTCTGACTGATAAGGATGATATTCAGCTGGGAACCGTGAACGCGGAAAAGTTGGATGTGATCTCGCTTGGTGATGGGGCGATTACGCAGGACGCAACTGGGATCAATGTCTCAGGACGGACTGCACTGGAGGCAATTGGGGATAGCATCCAGCTTGACGAATCGCTCAATGACTTCGATGAGGTAGAGCTCTTGGCGGCGAGCGTTGTCTTGACTGACATGAATGGCTTGCAGTTGCGTAGCATCATCGTGGATGATCTGTTGCTGACGACAGCGGGCGTTGTGGAACAGAGTGCCGGCAGTATGGTTGTGACAGACACCCTAGAGGTCGATGCAACTGGATATGATGTTACGCTCGACCGGGGCACAAACGACTTCGCTGATGTGGGGGGAAGTGTCAGCATCATAGCTGACAATGTTGAAATCAATGATCTGGATGGGATTGCTGTCGGTAACTTCCTCGTCAGGACGCTTTCGTTAGATGCCGGGGGTCATGTCTCGCAGAAGGCAGGGACTTCAGTAATAGTCAATGAAGGTGCGGAGTTGTCCGCAGGAGGATTTGACATCACGCTTTCAGAATCGGGGAATGATTTTGTTGGTGATGTCGTCGCTAGTGGTCGGAGCGTGGTGTTTTCGGACCGTAACGATATATCCCTTTTTGAGATAGACGCCGACCAATTGTCAATTGTTGCAGAAGGAGCAGTTGTCGATGGACAGTTTGGTGATCTCGTCGTTGCGGGGAATGCAAGCCTGAGGGGGAGTGAGATTGCAATTGGGAACGATGACGGAAACACCACACGCTTTGGTAGCCTGACCTTCAACTCGTCCGGTACTGTCAGTGTTAATGAAGATAATCAAATGGAGGTGTCGGGACCGAGTACGGCGGGGGGTGGTTTGGAGCTAGCGAGTTCCGGAGATTTGTTATTGGCGGGTACAGTCGATGTGATTGGTGATGCTGGTTTAACTGCCGATGACATTGTTGTAGATGCTAAATTTGATGCCACTGAGAGTATGTTGCTTCTTGCGGCGGGTAGTATTGAGATCAACCATGCGATTGATCCCGCGACCGTGACTTTGAACGCAGATGATGACATCACAATCAATGCTGCGGTCGTTGCTGATGATTTGATCTCCGTGGCGTCGGGGATGGATGGTTCGGGTGGAATTGTATTGACGGCTTTGGGAAGTCTTGAAACTACCGCGGCGGGTAGTGATGTCGCGATGGTGTCGGGTGCAAATTCTGGGCAGATCACCCTGACAGGTGCGACGACCGCCGTCGATCAGATTCAGATAATCTGTAGCGATGATGCAATCAACGGTGCGGGTTTCTTGGCGGCCAGAAAAGTGGATCTGAATGCGGTCAGCGGGATCGGCGACACGACGGCCCTTGAATTGGTTGCAAGTGATATTTCTGCCCAGACAACGTCGGGTGATATACGACTTCGCAATATGTCGGGCACCGCTGTCAACGTGACCACGCTGGTTACGGGGGCTGGATCAGTCCACTTTGACCAAGTAGGTGGTGGTGACTTGGTAACGGGAGTACTTGTTGCATCCGAGACCATGAATGTAACAAATGCTGCCGGCGATATTGATTTCTCTGGTTCAATTTCCAGTTCCGATCTTGCGGTAATGTCTGCGGGTGCAGTCACTGATGGGATTGATGGTGACCTTTCTATTACCGGACTAGCAGATGTGACTGCCGGCAGCGTCGAGTTGGGTGACGATACAGGAAATATGGCCAATTTTGGCAGCTTAACTTTTAACTCAAGTGGCTTAGTCGCGATCAGTGAGAGTTCATCGCTTGATCTTGTCGGTGTGAATACTGCCGGTCGTGCTGATATCGAATCGACTAGTTCTGTCTCTGATTCAGTCGGTGGGAGTGTTGATGTTTCAGGTTTGTTTGATGTGGCGGGTGCTTCGATTACTTTGGGTACAGGTGAATTTAATGCTGGCAGTCTGACTTTCAACTCAAGTGGCTTGGTCGCCATCAGCGAGGATTCATCACTTGATCTTGTTGGCTTTAACACAGCCGAAACTGCTGACATCGAGTCGAGCAGTTCGGTTTCCGATGCAATCGGGGGAAGCGTTGAGATTTCTGGGCTACTCGATGTGGTGGGCACTTCGGTAAATTTGGGTTCAGGTACTTTCAATACCGGCAACTTGACCTTCAGTTCGGGTGGTTTCGTCGCCATCAGTGAGGATTCATCGCTGGATCTTGTTGGCGTTAACATTGCCGATAGCGCTGACATCGAATCGTTTAGTTCTGTTTCTGATGCGATTGGAGGAAGTGTTGAAGTTGCTGGTCTGCTGGATGTGGCGGGTTCCTCGATAAGTTTGGGTTCGGGTGCCTTAAATGCTGGCAGTTTGACCTTCAGTTCGGATGGATCAGTCGATATTGTCGAAGACAGTTCGATATTGGTTTCTGGTGTCAGCACTGCAGGTGCCGGCCTGAACCTGGTTAGCACCGATGATGTCACGCTGAATGCCAGTGTGACGGTGGTCGGTGATACGAGCATTGTTGCTGGCACGACTGCGGGTGGCATCGCTGTGAACGCCAAGTTGAACAGCAGCGGCACGATTCTTCTCGATGCGGCTGATGAAATAACGGTTAATGCAGGGATTGATCCGACCACGGTGACGTTGAATGCTGATGATGACATCACGGTGAATGCCGCAGTCGTAGCATCAGATTTGATTACGGTTTCCGCGGGTGAGGATGGCAGCGGTAGCTTCATTCTTGGAGCGGCAGGCAGTCTGGAGACTACTGATTCGGGTAGCGACATCAATGTCACGACAGGGGCAAGTAACGGAGATATCACGTTAACAGGCACGACGACCGCTTTGGATCAGGTCGGGATGACGACCGCGAGCGGTTCGATTAACGGTTCCGGGTTAGTGACCAGCGGTACAGTTGAACTGGACGCATCTAGCGGGATTGGCAACACGACGGGAATTGCGTTGTCGTCGAGCAATATCACCGCAGACACAACAATTGGTGATATCGATATAGCTAACAACCTTGGCACTGCAGTGAGCGTGGCATCTCTGACCACGGGAACGGGATCGGTCAGTTTCGACCAGTCGGGTGGCGGCGACATTACCTTGAGTGGTCCCGTTTCGAGTGGAGGTGCAGTAAATGGTGGAAACATCACATTGACAGCGAGTGATGGTCTCGTTGTGGGCGGTATTGTTAGTAGTGCCTCGGGGGCCGGTGGCAATTTGGTTGTGTCCGGAGCGACTCTTAGCGGTGAAGTGACTGTTGGTGATGGTGATGTTGTCATTCAAGGAGGCTCAGTTGACCTGATCGTTGACGCTGCCATCGTTACTGACGGTGATGTCACTCTTGCTGCATTACGTGACGTAATTGTAAATGCTGTTGTCGATGCCGATAATGGCGGCAGTATCATCGTTTCGGCCGACACGAATAGTGCTATTGACCCGGGTACAGGAGTTGGTGGGCATGGTGGAGTCAGGGTCACAAACGCTGGTCAGTTGGACGCAGAGGGAGCAGTAGCAGCGACTGGTTCAGATCTGTTTGCAACCATTGGCCAAACTGACAGCGTGTTGATAGATGCCGATGGTGCGGTTGCTCAAGTGTTGGCTATTGGTGACATTACATTGGCGGATGGAAGCAATGCTCCGGCCAATGCTTCGACCATTATCAATGGAGTGGTGCAGGCTTCCGGCGCGGCGGCAATGATCACAGTTGCCGGTGAACGAGATGTTTTCATCGGTACGTTTGGGGGCCTCGTGTCCGTGGATGGGATGATCAGCGTTACCGCTGACACTGGTGCTGGTTTGAATGGTGGCGTTGTTTCGATGGCGGACGGGAGCCATGTCTCAAGTGAAGCTGGCCAAATTGTAATTGCAGCGGATGGGGATATAACGCTTGGCGCACTGAGTACCGACAGCACGATCGATAACGCGGTGGAATTGACCACCACCAGCGGTGCGATCGTTGACGGAGGTGACGCCGGCACCGATGTGAACGCGAACAGTGGTGGCTTGATTATTAGAAGTGACGCCGGAGTTGGCTTTGGCAATGCTGTTGAGATGTCTGTTGCAATGGTTGATGTCGAGAACGCTGCAGGTGCTATTCATCTGTCGGAGTCAGACGACGTTTCCATCGAAGCGCTCAATCAACTTGGTGTAGGGGAAATTCTGTTCGAAGCTAACGCAGGGACGGTAGAAGTACTCGCAAGCGGGATTGGAGTTACCGGAAGTGACGATGTGAGACTGGCATCTTTGGGTCAGGATTTGATTGTCGATACAGCGGTGGTTAGTGCTACAGGGAACATCACCTTAGATGCTGGTAACGACTTGGCAGTGAATGCTGCCGTGACGACAGGTGGTCCGGGAACTCTTTATCTGACATCCGGGAACGACATCACGGTTGCCAATTCTGTAGTAACTTCATCTGGTGATATCCTGGTCGACGCTGGTGTGGATCTGACTCAAGCCGCGGCGATCATCAGCACGAGTGGTGACGTTGGTCTGATCGCGGGTGG
>NZGD01000046.1 GCA_002690925.1 Rhodopirellula sp. | reverse complement strand
GCGGCCTGAAGCTGCACGAAGACTGGGGCACCACTCCCGCCACCATCGATGCCTGCCTGTCGGTGGCCGATCGGATGGATGTGCAGGTGTGCATCCACACCGACACCTTGAACGAAGCCGGCTTCGTCGAAGACACGATCGCCGCCATCAAGGGACGGACGATCCACACCTTCCACACCGAAGGTGCTGGCGGTGGCCATGCCCCGGACATCATCAAGATCTGCGGGGAAGCGAACGTTCTTCCCAGCAGCACCAATCCCACCAGGCCCTACACCCGCAACACACTCGAGGAGCACCTCGACATGCTGATGGTGTGTCACCACCTCGACCCGAAGATTCCAGAGGACGTGGCCTTCGCTGAATCACGAATCCGCCGCGAAACGATCGCCGCTGAGGACATCCTTCACGACCTGGGTGCGTTCTCGATCATCGCCAGCGACTCCCAGGCGATGGGCCGCGTTGGTGAGGTGATCACCCGCACCTTCCAGACCGCCCACAAGATGAAGGTTCAGCGCGGTGCGCTTCCGGAGGACAACGCCCGCAACGACAACCATCGCCTCAAGCGCTACATCGCCAAAGTGACGATCAATCCAGCCCTGGCCCATGGCATCAGCAGCCAGGTGGGGTCAGTCGAAACCGGGAAGCTGGCGGATCTTGTGCTCTGGAAACCAGGCTTTTTCGGGATCCGACCGGACCTGGTCCTCAAGGGTGGCTCAATCGTCTGGGCGCAGATGGGTGACGCCAACGCCTCGATTCCCACGCCGGGGCCAGTCCACGGGCGACCCATGTTCGGAGCCTTCGGCAAAGCCCTGGCCTCCAGTTGTCTAACCTTTGTGAGCAAAGCGGCGATGGATGCCGACATCCAACGCCAACTGGGGCTGGAGCGCACCTGCATGGCCGTGAAGGACACCCGCAGCGTCGGCAAGAGCGCCCTCAAGCTGAATTCAGCGCTGCCCAAGGTGAGCGTGGACCCGCAGACCTATGAGGTGTTCGCTGACGGAACCCTGCTCACCTGTGATCCCGCGGAAGAGCTTCCGATGGCGCAGCGCTATTTGCTGCTTTGACCTCAGGGCACCTCTTTCAGGCCCGGCTCCACTTGCTCCAGCTGCGACATCATCAATGACGATCGCAACAGCAACGGCAATGGATCGGACCCTGCTCTGAAACCACCGTTCCCTGTGGGCGCCAATGACGGTGTATCTGTCCGTCCGAGCAGATGGCGATCAAAAAACAGTTTTGCCATTCCTCTGAGTTCTGTGCGAGCCAAAGGCTGATCAGGTCCGGTGATCACTGACGGCAGAGATGAGGTGGCATCCAGAAACGAGAGATGGGTACCGTTGCTCTGAACAGCCAAGACAGAACCCGGCTGACGAATCGCGGTGTAAGGACTGAGCTGCTGAGACACCGGCGGCGCAAACACATCGTTCATGCCGGCGATGACCAACATCGGAACCTCCACCTGAGCCATGGAGCCACTGCTGAAGATGGGATTGGTCACCGGGTTCACAGCAACAGCCGCTTTGACGCGAGAGTCTCGAAAACTCGTCCGCTCGACCACCCGATTGGGAGCGGTGCACTGCCAGACGATCGCTGGATTCAGCACCACCGTGTTCGGATCATCGAGCTGGCGGCATCCCTGCACGAGGTGTGGCCAATCGAGCGATGCACCAGCCAAGGCGATCACGGTGTATCCACCGAGGGACTGACCGAGAACTCCAACGCTCTTGGTATCCACACGGGTTCCCCAGCGCCGCTCTACCTGATCAATCAGTTCGCTGACGGTGGTTGGTTGGCGATACCAGGCATTCGCGGGGGGAATGGCTCCTGTTCCATCGATCGCTGCAGTCACCGTGTCTGCACTGGTGAAAGGCAAGTTGAGAGCTGCGACGGCATAGCCGTGACTGGCAAGCGTCTGACCGACGTACAGCAGGGCATTCATATCGGTGTTCAAACCAGGAACGAGAACCACCAAAGGCGCCTTGCTATCAGCCGTTGCCGTCGTTGGCAGGTAAAGCGCGGACTTGATGCTCTTGGCGACACGACCCACGAACGTGAACGGCAGCTGCTGAAATCCGATGCTGCCTTTCACAGCCGCCAAGTTGAGGTCAGGTCCGCTGGCCGCTGATCCAGCCAGTCCCGACAACCGCTCAAAGAGCTTGTTCTGAAGGTTGTAATCCTGCCTGAGTGTGCGCAGAAGAGAGGTCAATGCGCCAACCTTGATCGGGAGGTTCGGTAACGGATAGGCCTCCAGCACAGGGATGATGCGAAGGCTTCCAGACGTTGAGGCTCCGAGAATCAAGGCGGAGGTGAGCGCATTCTCCGCAACCTTCGATGGCTGATTGACCAGCTTCGCAAGTTGCTGGATGGTTCGTTGACCCAGCGCTGTTCCGAGGTAGTTCGAAGCCATCACGGCATTCACCGGAGCTGACTGGTTCAGAGCCCCGCGCAGCGCCTTTTGCTCCGATGGCTTCAGTAAACGGAGGGCCTCGCGCAGTTCCGGAGCGGGGGGATCACCCGCTGCAAAACCGGCAAGTTCTGAAATCGATAGGGACCGTTCGAATTCACCCAACTGGAAACTGATTCGCTCTGCACACAGGGCAGGTGCAGCGAGTGCAAACAGGCCAATCACTGCCAGAAATGAACGCTTCATGAGATCGACACAGTTGTGAGGACCCTAAAAACAGCTCGTGAGTGTGTCATCCGACGGTGAAAAGACTCCGTGCCGTTGACGATTCAAGCAACTGATCAGCCGTTCGGTAGCTGTTGCAACTTGAAACGATCGGTAAGCACTTTTTGATGTGATGGAGACTTCGACTGGTGATGTTCACTCAGTACCGGCCGACACAGGGATATGACGAATACTTTTGTAGAGAACGCTTAGCACCGCGAGCCGATCTGGAGCCGCTGCTCTCCACCCTCGGCCAACTCGGTCTGTCGGAACTGAATCGATCCCATGCATCCGCCAGCCATCTTCTGCGCCGGCTGGGCGCCACTTTTCGACTGAATGACAGCGGGCGACTGGGCGGAGAACGAATCCTTCCGTTCGATCCTTTGCCACGGCTGATTCATCGCAACGACTGGTCAACGCTCGAGCAAGGCCTGTTTCAACGCCTCGAAGCCATTGACCTGTTTCTGAACGACGTCTACGGAGACCAACACATCCTCAATGACGGCGTCATCCCCCGTGAAGACGTGGAAAGTTCCCAAGGATGGCGACCGCAGATGAAGGGCATCCAGTTACCGCTCAATCGCTGGTGTCATATCTCAGGACTGGATCTGATTCGGGATGGTGAGGGCACATGGAGGGTTCTGGAGGACAACCTTCGATGCCCATCGGGCGTCGCCTACTTCCTCGAGAACCGACGGGTTATGAAAAGACTGTTTCCAAGTCTGTTTCGAACGCGAACGGTTCAACCGATCGACGACTACCCCTCACACCTCCTGAGAACTCTGCAGGACCTCGCACCATGGAGTGATGCACCCAAGGTTGTCTTGCTGACCCCAGGGGTCTTCAATAGTGCCTATTTCGAACACAGTTATCTCGCTCAACAGATGGGGATCAGCCTCGTAGAAGGCAGAGATTTGATGTGTGAAAACGGCCGTGTCTGGATGCGCAGCACAGCTGGACCTGAAGCAGTGGATGTGATCTACAGACGGATCGACGATGACTTCCTCGATCCAACTGTGTTTCGCCGTGACTCAATGCTGGGTGTTCCGGGAATGATGGAGATCATGCGAAACGGACGGCTTGCCATCGCCAACGCTCCTGGAACAGGCGTTGCCGACGACAAACTGATCTATGCCTATCTACCGACAATCATTCGTTATTACATGGATCAAGAACCAATTATCGAAAATGTTCCAACATACTTATGTTCAAAAAAAGATGATCGGAATTACGTCCTCGAGCATTTAAAGGAACTTGTAGTCAAATCCGTAGCAGAAGCGGGTGGCTATGGCATGTTGATTGGCCCACATGCATCATCAGAAGAAATCGAGAGCTTTGTCGCAAAGATCAAAGCCAATCCTCGTAATTTTATTGCACAGCCCACATTGCAATTATCCACTGTTCCCTCACTTAGCAATGGTGAATTGTATCCCTGCCATGTTGATCTACGACCCTATGTCTTACGCGGACGCAACAACTGGGTGAGCCCGGGCGGCTTGACGCGTGTCGCTTTGAAACGTGGATCCTTGGTTGTTAACTCCTCCCAGGGTGGTGGCTGTAAAGACACCTGGGTCGTCAGCGACAGTCAAGAGGCCGCATTGTGCTGAGCCGAGTTGCGGACTCTTTGTATTGGATCAATCGTTACGTTGAAAGAGCGGAAAACATCTCGCGTTTTCTTGAAGTCAGTGAGTCAATGGCTCTGGACTGTCCACCAGGAAGTGCCGAACCATGGTTGCCCTTGATCGATGCCAATGGAGATCGAGATTTTTTTGACCAGCGCTATCCCAATGGTTCACCAGGTGATGTGATGACATTTCTGCTCTTGGATCGGGATAATTGCAACAGCATTGTGAGTTGCATCGACAATGCCAGAGAAAACGCAAGACAAATCCGAGATGTGATCACCACGGAGATGTGGGAACAGCTCAACGATCTCTACTGGACTGTTCAAGATGGTGAAGCCTTGTGGCAGGAGCCAGATCAAGAACAGTTGCGGATCATTCGGCGCGGTTGTCAGCTTTTTTATGGGATTACAGATGTCACGCTAAGCCGTGATCAGGCCTGGCTATTCAGTCAACTTGGTCGCCTCATTGAGCGAGCCGACAAAACATCCAGAATCCTCGATGTGAAGTATTTCTTGCTTCTCCCAACACCAACAGAGGTTGGTGGTGTTCTGGACGAGCTGCAGTGGATTTCACTTCTGCGCACAGCAGATGCTTATCAAATGTACCGGCAGAGCGTGCAGCAATCAATCACACCAGCGTCCGTCGCTCGATTTTTACTTTTAGACCCTATCTTCCCAAGATCTGTGCGCTTCTGTCTTCAGGAGATCAACGACACATTGCGGCTGATTCAGCAAAAGCCACGATCAGGTCCCCCAAATGATCTGGAATGCTTGCACGGTCAGCTGCTGGCGAAGTGGAGTTATGTGCGCATCGATCTGTTGATCAAAAATGGGCTGCATGAAGCGATCGACCAACTTCAGAGCGATCTCAACCAACTCCACCAACTGATTCACGACAACTACTTCGTTGTCACGGATTTCGGCTCCGTTCCCAGTGATCCCTCATGCGCGCTCAGCTAATCCATCGCCTGACCTACACCTATGACGCCCATGTGAGCCTTGGTGAACAGCGGCTGTGTTTACGTCCAAGGGGTCAGGGCCATCAGCGCTTGATTGAGCATCGCCTGACAGTCACTCCACAACCGTCCCACAGTCATGACCTTCTTGCTGCGAGTGGCGATGCCATCCAGCGTGTGCGGTTTCTTGGGAGCGCCGATCAACTCAAGATCGAGGCCAGCAGCCTGGTGGAAACCATCTCATCAGCACCTCTGCTGGACTGCTTTAACGGATTGGAACCTCCGCTTCCCTATCCAAAAGGTCAACTGAATTCAGATCTACAAGGAGCATTGGCGGGCTGGCTTCCGAACGGACAGCACGACCCATCTGCCGTTGAGCTAGCGCAGGACGCACTGATGGGGAGCAACCAACAGGCCATTCCCTTCCTGCAACAGCTGATGGAGATGATTCAGGATCGCGTCAAATACACCCAACGCCATGTCGGCCCAGCATGGCCAGCAGGTCGAACGCTGAGGGAACGCGTGGGCTCATGCAGGGATTTGGCATGGCTCATGGTCGAGTCCAGCAGAACCGTGGGATTACCAGCTCGCTTCGTCAGCGGATATCACCTGGCCGATCCAGCACCGGACAACTACGACCTGCATGCCTGGGCTGAGGTTTATCTCCCGGGCGCTGGATGGCGGGGATTTGATCCGAGCGCAGGTCAGGAAATCAACGATCGCTACATCGTGTTGGCGGCATCATCAAAACCCGTCTTAACAGCTGCTGTCAGTGGAACATTCAGTGGTCCCCCTGGAACAAAAAGCGAACTGATCTGGTCGATCAAGGCAACGGTTATTGGTGGCAACCCAACGCCATCGTTAACAACAACCGCTCAAGCCGCCTGAAGCTCGGGCCAGAGCTGTGGCTTTGGAGCTGATACGGACGTAACGGCCATCAGCGCTGGAATATCTGCACTGTTGTAAACACGGAATTCATCGACCAATGACACCCCTGGCTCACGCACGGCTTGATTGAGAACGACAGAGCCATCGGGATCAGAGATCGAGCGATGAAAGGTTCCGGGTGGGATACGAAGAATATCTCCACCGCTGTCCAAACGGACGATGTGAAACGGAACGGACCAGGCCAGATTCACCAGATAAAACGTGCGGCCCCCACTTGCAGCCAGAAGATTGTCTTCTTGGTGCGGATGAAGATAGAACTGCCAAGCTCCAGTTTTGGGGTCATCAGGAGGGCTGACGGCGGGCCCGGAGTGCACAACAAGGTCCCTGGCGTTGGATGAACCCACCGTCACATCGAAAAATCGGACGGCTGGAGTATCCCGGAAACGCTTGCATGGCAAACGTTCAAACATTGATCTAACCCGTAAATCCAGAACCGAAATCTCTTTAGAGAACAATCCTCAAGAAAGCCGTCGTCGTTGCGACGGATTTCACACGAAACTGGTCTGATGACGTTTCAAAGATGCCCGAGCGACCCGTGACCATCAGGCGACGCTCCTTTTTGCTCGGCACCGGACTGACAGCCCTTGGCCTGACTGGCGACAACCTCGGTGCGTCCCCAGCTGAAGCGCAGGAAACACCACGGTCGTGTCGACCCGAGGATCCCCTGCAAGCGCTGAAACAGGGCAACGAACGCTTCGCCGCCGTTTGGCAAAGCAAAAACAGGGCTTCAACAGCAGACGAGAGGGCCAAGGTGATGGCCAGCATGTGGCTCCAAAACTGCTTTCTGCCATCAAGCGTTCTGGACAGCGGGCAGGCACCTTGGGCAACGATCCTCACCTGCGCCGATTCGCGCGTCTCTCCGGAATGGGTTTTCGACGCTGCTCCCTCAGATCTGTTCGTCATCCGCAGCGCCGGGAACACGGCGTTCGACGAAGCCATTGCCTCGATGGAATACAGCGTTGATGTCCTTGAGACCCCGCTGATCATGGTGATGGGTCACAGTTCATGTGGCGCAGTGGATGCTGCTCGGGGCAACAAACCGCTGAGCCCACTGCTGGAGCGACTCGTGGATCCAATCCGAGGTTGTCTCAACCCGGCAGACGACCTGGAAGCATCGGTGCAACGCAATGCCTTAAATACGGCTCAACAATTAACCAGGAAGAGTGAGCTACTCGCAAAGGCAGTGTCAGAAAACAAACTCCAGATCGTTGTCAGTTATTTCAACATCGGCGATGGCATCGTAAACCTGATCTGAGAGAATGACCTTGCTCTTGCGAACATGACGCGACAAGTGTGATGGCTTAACTCGATACCAAATAAGCATCCAGTAATACACTCTAGATTCATGCAGTTTCTCACAAAAAAGCAAGCACATTTATCATTAAAAAACCTAAGGCAAATAAATCGTTGCCAAAAATATGGCATCCTTACTGCTCAAAACAATATAAAAGATTCGCATCACATTGTTCACAAAGACTGAGACTATTCCGATCAACAACTCAAAATGTTCCCCGAAATTATTTATCACTACCTACCGAGCAGAGAAACACTT
>NZGD01000045.1 GCA_002690925.1 Rhodopirellula sp. | reverse complement strand
CAAGTGTTCGCGAATCTGAAAACGGTCTCTCAACGGCGCACTGAGCATCCCAGCCCGCGTCGTCGCCCCAATCAGCGTGAATGGCCTTAATTCATAGTTGAGAGTGCGAGCACTGACTCCTTCGCCCAAAACAATATCGATCCGGTAGTCTTCCATAGCGGTGTAGAGGTATTCCTCGACTGCCTTGGGAACGCGGTGAATTTCATCAATGAATAGGACGCTGCCCTCAGACAAATTGGTGAGATAAGGAAGAAGATCTTTGGGAGCTTTCAGACCGGCACCATTGGCCATCTGGACGACCGTCTCCATTTCCGCTGGAATCACGGTCGCGAAAGTGGTCTTTCCGAGTCCCGGTGGGCCGTCAAACAGAATGTGTCCCAAGGGTTCACCGCGTTGTCGGGCTGCCTCGATCGCAATCTTAAGCCTCTCGATCACATCACGCTGGCCGACCATTTCGTCCATGCGTTTAGGACGCAGGGAGCTATCCTGCTCGGGAGGCACAGGAGCCTCCGAGGTCTCAGGATCAGATTGTTGGTAAACTGCTTCTCGTGCCATCGATGTCTCACTCCGTTGGTTGCGGACCCCTTAGTTTTAGCGGTTTCCTGCAGCGATGCGAACCGCAAATGCACCTAAATGAATGGATCTATGACGAACCCCGCTAAACCACAAGTCGCTCACTGGCACGGTTTTACGCAGATGGCAGACCACGATTCACTAGTCATCGACCACGGTGAAGGGTGCTGGCTCACCACCACTGACGGCCAAAAACTCTTCGATGGCGTTTCCAGCCTCTGGTGCAATGTGCACGGACACCGGCATGCCAAATTGGATTCTGCGATTCAGGAACAACTCCAACGGGTCGCGCATGTCACCACGTTGGGTATGTCCTGCCAAACAACGGACGATCTTGCAAAACGCCTGGCCGAACTGACCCCAGGTGATCTGGGACATGTTTTCTTCAGCAGCGACGGCTCCTCCGCCGTCGAGGCAGCACTCAAGATGTCGTTTCAGTATTGGCAACAGCGAGAGGATCCGAGACCCAAGAAGACAAGGTTTCTTGCATTGGGATCCGCCTACCACGGCGATACTACCGGTGCCGTTTCCCTCGGGGGGATCAAATTTTTCCACCAGCTTTTTGCACCAATACTATTCTCACCGGTGCGTGGTCCCATTCCCTGCAGCTATCGCGTTCCTTCTGAAATCAACATCTCGCCGCTTGAATACTACACCAACGAAATCAAGATGCTACTTGAGAAACATCATGAGGAGTTGGCGGCCGTAGTGATGGAACCTTTGGTTCAGGGTGCAGCAGGCATGATCACCCACCCTAGTGGTTTATTACGCAATCTGAGGGAACTTTGTGACCAATACAACGTGCTGCTGATTTGTGATGAAGTAGCGACAGGATTTGGTCGCACCGGAAAAATGTTTGCCTGCGAACATGAATCCGTGACACCCGACATCCTTTGTGTCGGCAAAGGTCTAACAGGCGGCTATCTCCCCATGGCTGCTACGGTGGCTCGACCGCATATTTTTGATGCATTTCTGGGACAGGCAACTGATTCTCGGCAGTTTTTTCACGGTCACACATTCGGCGGCAATCCGCTGGCGGCTGCAGCAGCAATAGCCTCGCTAGATTTGCTGACAGAATCGTCCTACCTCGATCGCATCACGGAAAAGGGTGACTATTTACGAAACCGGCTAATCAGCGATCTGTCAGACCATCCACATGTTGGTGACATTCGCGGCCGGTGTATGATGGTGGGGATAGAGCTAGTCGCTGACCGTTCAACGCGTCGACCCTTTCCACCTGAATTACAGATCGGGCGATCTGTTTGCAGCAGGACAGTTCGCGACGGTGTCTGGATCCGACCTTTGGGAGATGTGATCATTTTGATGCCGCCACTCATTGCTACGGAAGCCGAACTTGAAATGCTTGCTACCGTCACCACGGAGTCAATCAAGGCAGAAATGACGGATCTTATCGGGCAGACGACTCCATCTCATCTGACAAATGAATAACGCAACATGAATGACCAAATCGAAGACGGGGACAACCCAAAAGTTGACGTAACTGACCCTACCATCGTTGCAGAGTACGAGCCCTATCTTCGAATGCTTGCACGAATCCAGTTACGCCGCGCCTTTCAGGCAAAGGTAGGAGCCAGTGATATGGTGCAACAAGCCATGCTTCAAGCCGTGCAAGGCTTCGACGGATTCCGAGGTTCCACCGAGGCGGAACTGAGGGGCTGGTTGCGTCAAATATTGGCACATCATATCTGTCATCTGGATCGCGACATGCATCGCGACAAAAGAGATGTCCGCCGAGAGCAGTCGATGGAGCAAAAACTGGCTCACTCTTCCCTGCGACTCGAGGGGCTCCTAGCCGGACAATCCCCGACCCCCAGCCAAAATGTAATGCTTGGAGAAAATGTTATCCAAATGGCAGAAGCAGTGGAAAGTCTGCCCGAGTCCCAAAGAGAAGCAATTCGCCTGCACTACCTTGAGGGCCTGAAATTGTCTGAGGTTGCGGAAATCACTGGTAAAACAAGTGGCGCGATTGCTGGTCTGTTGCACCGAGGCATGAAGACGCTTAGGCAGCAATTGGTGGATCAGTGAGCCAACAGGGTAAAGCTCACGCTAATCAGTCTGACAGGCACACTACGTCAATCGACCAGATTCGTATATCTTCAGAAGCATTCCCGTCTCCTCGAAGATCAATAAGCTTCCCATGATTCGAACTCGCTTTGCCCCCAGTCCCACTGGTTATCTCCATATCGGTGGTGTCCGTTCTGCACTCTTCAACTGGCTGCTGGCAAAGCAGAGCGGCGGACAGTTCATCTTGCGAATTGATGATACTGACGCCGACCGGAATGTCAGCGAAGCGTTAAAACCAATCCTTGACGGATTCCGTTGGCTCGGGATGGACTGGGATGAAGGGCCGGAGGTGGATGGACCACACGCGCCCTACTTTCAATCAAAACGATCCCAACGCTATCAGGAAGCTGCTGAACAGTTACTCGCCAGCGGTCATGCATACCGCGATTATGCAACCCCTGATGAATTGAAAGCTGAACGCGATGCTGCTGAAAAGAAAGGAGAAAGATTTTTCTACGACCGCCAGTGGATGGCAGAGACAGATGAGCAGGCAGCAGCGTTCGAAGCAGAGGGTCGCCCGCGTACCCTGCGTCTGAAAATGCCGCGAGAGGGGACATGCACGATCAATGACTTGGTGCGTGGAGAGGTCCAGTTCGAGTGGGCACAGGAGCAGGACACGGTCATCCAACGTCCCGATGGCAGTTGCCTGTACCATCTCGCTAGTGTGATCGACGATCATGACTTCAATATTTCTCACGTGGTTCGTGCTGAAGAACATCTGCCAAACACTCCACGCCAAATTTTCATTTTGGAATCGCTCGGCTATGAACGACCGCAATACGCACACCTGCCTTATGTCGCCGAACCCGGTGGCTCGGCGAAATTAAGCAAACGAAAATTGGCGAAGTACGAAAACAATAAGGACTTTGCCCAATTGCTCGCACGAGGCAGAAACATTGCTGAACGCTGCGATATTCCAGTTGAAGCTGACACATTCAATCCGGTCATCATCGACTTCTATCGTGAGATTGGTTTCGAGCCGGAACCCATTCTCAACTACCTTCTGTTGCTAGGCTGGTCCCTCGATGGGGAAACTGAAAAATTCACCGTTGATGAGATGGTCAAGTTGTTCACGATTGAAAGGGTGAACAAGTCACCAGCGTCATTCGATCCCAAAAAACTGATTGCATTTCAGGGTGACGCATTCGCACAATTACCGCTCACGACACGTATTGAACGCACCAAGCCGTTTGCTGCCCGCTCTGGATTCCTAACGACACCCGAAGCAGAAGAAAAGCTTGCCAAAGTCGTTGAAGGAGCGGATGATCGACTCAAAATGGCGGGTGATATTCTCGACTTTGACTACTTCTTCATCGATGAATTTACCTTCAACGAGAAAGCTTTCAACAAGCGAATCTGCAAGCCAAAGAATGCTCGTCCGTTGCTGCTTCAACTCCGAGGTCATTTGGCACAGGTCGCTTTTTCCAGTGCCGATGAAATCGAACAGGCTGTTGCGAAATTTTGCACGGATACTGAAATCGAGCTCAAAGATATAATTCATGCCATTCGGGTGGCGACCACGGGGCAGGCAGGCGGATTCGGGATGTTTGACACTCTGGCGATTCTGGGAAAAAAAAGTGTTTTGAGCAGAATCGACGCAAGTCTTGAACGAGCCGCGACAATCTGCACCGATTCCTGAAAAGGCTGTGGTGACTAGAATAGCGAGTGACTGATAACCGCCGTTTACGCGAAGTATTTTTATGTTGCCGCTCCATTCAACGAAACACCTTGGACTGCTCGCCGCATCGAGCCTCATTTCATTTGCTCTTGGTTGTTCCACTAATGAACCGCCAGTGGCGTTCGAGCCAAATCTGGTTCATACGATGAAATACCAAATTCAGATGGACATCCCGATGGACGAAGCGTCGAAAGATTCGACGTGGGTGGTTGACACCATGTTTGGCAGCCCAGACACCCCAAAATTGCCCGAAGTCATCACTGAAGATGAGGATTTTGCGACGCTTGTCAGCATGGAAAATCTGGATCATGCGTCTGGCCCGACTGATATTCAGGGACGAGGTCTATTTCGCGCACTTTGCGCGAACTGCCATGGGGTTACTGGAAATGGTAGAGGTAGAGATGCCTCAGCCCAAATGCCATATCCGCGTGACTACCGGATGGGAATTTTCAAGTTCAAGTCTAACCCACGAGGAGAAAAACCGACCAAAGAGGACTTGGCTCGGCTTATTCGCGAGGGCATCGCGGGCACGAATATGCTGCCGGCAGAAAAGCTCCTGGAAACCGAGAACTTCCGCCGCAAGCAGGAGAATGAGCCGGCGTTACTCATCAGCAGGATAACCGAAGCAGATATTGAAGCTCTGGTCGACTACGTCATTTACCTGTCACTCAGAGGCGAACATGAACGCCGACAGGTCAACGAGGGAATTTACGAGCAGATACTTGAGGGTGGTGACCGACTCATCAACTCGGACTTTGGAAGACGGGTCGTGTCAGAAGAAAACTTCAGGACAATTCTGGATGAAAATGCAGACAAAGAGACCGAAGCTTTGTCAGAAGAAATGCAGGCAAACTTAGATTTGTATGAAACGTACAAAGATGAATGGGAATACGCCGAAGAGTATGCGGCAGACATCGCCGAGGCGTGGCTTGATGGACCGGATGAGGTTCTTCAGGTTCCCGATCCACCGGAGAACTTTCCTCTGGCAGAAAATGCGACTGATGTTGCCAGACTAAGCAGCGGTGAGACAGCCCCAGAATTCGCAGCGTCCATCAAACGGGGACAAGAGCTCTTCCTTGGAAAGATTGCCTCCTGCAGCAAGTGTCACGGGGAAAAGGGGCTGGGCAACGGCCAAACCACGGACTACGACGATTGGACAAAGGACTGGACAACTTCGGTCGATTTGAAACCGGAAAATCGTGAAGATTTGATTCCGCTGATGGCGCGGGGAGCTCTCCCACCAGTGAATATTGTTCCGAGAAACTTTGCCGAAGGTGTGTTTCGCGGTGGTTCATCGTCGAAGGATCTGTACCGTCGAATTACTCAAGGGATCGACGGGACGCCCATGCCTGCTGCTACCTTTGTAGAAGGCCAGTTTGATCAGCAGGACGTGTGGCACTTAATCAATTTCATAAGGTCCCTCGAAACACCCGATTCATCATCAGAATCACCAACGACAGGGATAGCCGCCGAGGTGCCTTCCGAGGCATCCTGAGCAACTTCCCAAAGTCACCCAAATCGAGGTCACTACGAAGTTTCCACCTGATTCGGTACCCTAGCCATTGCGGCATGTGTCACTTCGCTGAAATCGCCGCCACCGATCGCTTAGAACCTCGGGTAGGCAGGGTAGGGCGTTCGTAATCATTTGCCGCCAACCGTGGGCGAACCAGGAGCGATTGAGATGAGCGAAACAAACGAGAAACGGGAATCAAAGAACTTCATTGAGCAAGCGATTGACGGAGATCTCGCTTCTGGTCGCTTCACTGAGGTTCAGACCCGATTTCCCCCTGAACCCAATGGATACCTCCATATCGGGCACGCGAAAAGCATTTGCCTCAACTTCGGCCTCGCAGAAAAACATGGGGGCACCTGCAATCTACGATTTGACGACACCAACCCAGCCAAAGAAGAAACTGAATACGTCGAATCCATCATGGAAGATATTCGTTGGCTGGGCTTTCAATGGGACAGTTTGCACTTTGCCAGCGACTACTTCGAACAGCTTTACGCATGGGCAGAAAACCTAATTGAGTCGGGTGACGCCTACGTTTGCGACCTATCCAGTGAAGAAACTCGTGAGTACCGCGGAACCTTGACCGCCGCTGGCAAAAACAGCCCATTTCGTGACCGAGCCCCCTCTGAAAATCTCGACTTATTTCGTCGCATGCGTGCCGGAGAATTCGAAGACGGCAGCAAGTCGCTACGCGCCAAGATTGATATGAGTTCGCCCAATATCAATCTACGCGACCCTGTGATGTACCGTATTTTGCGTGCGACTCACCACCGCACTGGTAATGACTGGTGCATCTACCCAACATACGACTGGACTCATGGGCAAAGCGATTCAATCGAGGGAATAACCTTCTCAATATGCACTCTTGAATTTGAAAATCACCGTCCGCTTTATGACTGGTTCTGTGAAAAGCTAGACATTCACCATCCGCGACAGATTGAATTTGCGAAACTGAAACTAAGCACTCTGATGATCGGTAAGCGTTTCATGCTAAAACTGGTGAAAGAGGGCTACGTTGATGGTTGGGATGACCCACGTATGCCGACTCTCTCGGGTTATCGCCGCCGCGGCTATACTGCGGAGTCAATTCGCAATTTCTGCTCAGATGTTGGCGTTGCCAAATTCAACAGCACGATCGACATCATTCGGCTTGAAAGCTCCGTCCGTGAGCACCTCAATCGCGTGGCCCCAAGACGAATGGCTGTCCTTGACCCTGTCAAGTTGACAATCACGAATTGGCCTGAGGGCCACGTTGAAGTCAATGAAGCCGTTAACAACCCGGGAGAACCTAACGAGGGGAAACGGGAAATCCCCATGTCAGGCAACCTGCTCATTGAACGCGAAGATTTCCGTGAAGAGGCACCACGAAAATTCTTTCGCCTGAAAAAAGGTGGAGCAGTTCGATTGCGAGCCGGATTCATTGTCGACTGCCACGATGTTGTGAAAGATGATGACGGAAACGTCATCGAAATACTTTGCACTTATGATCCCGAGACCAAGAGCGGTGCCGATACCTCTGGACGCAAAGTGAAAGGCACAATCCATTGGGTAAGCGCGGACCATGCTGAAGAATTTGAGGTAAGGCTATACGACCGGCTTTTCACATGCGAAAACCCAGCAGCTCCGGAGGAGGGAAAAACATTCCTTGACTATCTCAACAGCGAATCACTTAAAGTGATCACCGGATTTGGCGAGCCTAGCCTACGCGACCACACCGTCGGTGATCGAGTTCAGTTTGAAAGATTGGGCTACTTTGTAGTCGACAAGGACAGTGAACCGAACGGCAAGCACGTTTTCAATCGTGTCGTCACGCTCCGTGACACATGGGGAAAAATGGAGGCGAAGGGTAAAACCAACTGACAGAGCCGTGTAATGCCTCTACTGTTGATCCCGAGCCGTAAACACCAATCGCGTTCTCAAGATCATCTGGTTTTAAGAGACACCTCGACTCCACAAGTGACAAAGAGACGCCTGGCTGCCGTGTCCGTCTTCCCAAGTTGGGCGATGCGTTCCTGATTGATCATTTGCAGAATATTTCGAGCAGCACTTTCATCCAGCATCGAGCTTGCCCTTCCGTAAGCAACCTGAATCCCCCGCCACCCGAGAGCCTCCAACGGTCTTTGCAACCGCTCCAGCAAGTCGATCAGCACACCGATTTTTTTTACATCACGCTGCGGATTGGTCGCCATCTCATTACCAATACCCATTGTCTGCTCAATCAATCTGGTCCTTTCGATAGCCTGCTTGGCCTGCTCGGGTTTCCCAAGCCCATTCAACGCATCGCCTAACAGCTTATAAGCGCGGAAATCGGTCTGATCGCGGAGCACCGCACACCCTAAACTTTCCGTAGCTGTCGAAAAATCTGCCTGCTGTAACTGGTATGCCCCAAGTGCAAACCAATAGTCCGAATACTGCTTGACCCCCTCAGGAGCACTGTTGATCCATTCAGGCAGGCGTTCAAATTGCTCCAACAGTACCAGCAATCGACCCTGCAACGCATACTCGTCTGGCCCCAAAACTACAGACGAGTCAGTCACAGCCTGCTGTAAAATTTCACCCGCGACAGCAAGCTGCCCCATGCTAATGGCGTGTCTTGCCGAGCCCTTCAAGCCAATCGGCTCAAACGCGTCGGTTGCTGCGTCACCGGGTAGAGGGCAAGACAACGAAAGCAGCGATCGCAAATCCATCTCTTCCACATTACCCATGCGACAGAGACGCCTCAACAACGCGTTCGCCTCAACGACGCGTCCTTGACGCATCAATAAACGGGACAGCAAACGATCAACCAAGCTGGTCTCATCGACCAAACTATTCAAGGTTCGATAGCGTTCCTCAGCCGCCTGCCAATCACCTTGAAAAACCAGCCACTCGGCAGTCTGTCCAAGAACCGCCAAATGAGTATCCGGAAACTCAAGTGCCAAATCGTCAAGCATCTTCACCGCCTGACGAAACCGATGTTTTTCTGCAAGCACACGAGCCATGAGAAAAATCGTCTGCGGATTTTCACCATCAACCCGCTTCAATTCCCTTGCCAGCCCAAATGCGATGTCCAGATCACCAGAATCCAAAGCAGTGATCGTTTCTTCCTGCAACTTCTCGATCTCGCCAACCGTGAAATCCGGTTCCATCAACGCATTTGGTGTCGAGTTGTTTCCCGAATCCTGATTCACCGGCAATGCCCGGTGATCGGGCTCCAACGCATCCGTAGTTTCCAAAGGCGAATGTACTGGCAGCAACTCCGAAGTTTCCCGACTCGAATCATCATTCAGCCGTGTCTTATCCACGATCACTTCACGACTGCACCCGCACAAACAAACAAGAGTCGCTGAAACCATCATTACGGGTTGCAGGAAAGGAGATGGCATTTCGTATTTGTCCTTTTTGCCAAGACACCGAATTTTACCCGGCATTCATTTACTATTCAGTCCTCGGGATGAACCCGAATCCAGTGATCATGAAAACCGGTGCCAAGACTTTCAAAGTCATACTTTGGCATGTGGCATTTGATACAACCTTCAGTCGTCGAGACAGGGCATGTAATGTGTGAACTTTTCTGGGGCTGATGACACTTAATGCAACTAGCAGTGTGTTCTGATTCACTCACGTCACTGATCGTTCTGTGGGGGTTGTGACAGGTGGTACACCGCAACGCACCTTTCGATTCGATGAAGCATTGACTACGCAGCAAACCCACAGGTTGAAAGCGAGCTAGTTTATCGGGATACTCTCGCAACTCTTTCAGAGTAATCGCTTCAGGAAGCCGGTGACAATCGCCACACAACTGAATTTCTGACTCGCTATCCCACTTGTCGGAACCGACAGAAAAGGGAGGTGGCTCTTTCATGGCTTTGGCTTGCCGTACGTGTTCCGCACCCGGACCGTGACACTTCTCACAATTCACATTGGCCGTCAAACCAACAATCTTCTGCTCGACAACTGTGCCCGTTGTAGTATGACAATAGATACATTTTTGCATCACGTTACCTACATGCTTCATCCCGAATCGCTCCGACTCTGACTCGGGTACCGTCAAAGGCTGCCCCGGCGTGCGTCCAAGCCGATCACGATCGCGAAACCATGATCCACGGTGTTCATAAGCGACAGTTCCCTTCTCAGCATCCTTGGCTAAAGATAACAAAGTAATGGCATGATGCCCGGAACCAAGAGCATACTGGAGCGGAAAAGAACCCTCGCTTTCCCCAGAAATCCGCACAGACAGCCCATCCTCGTCCTGCTCGTACTCATACCGACCGTAGGGATCACCATAGTCGAAATCACGACCGGCAAATTTCGAGGCCACTTTATCATCTGACGCTAAAGCGAACGTATGAGCATGCCCATGCATCCCATGCAAGTCATAATTCTCGGCATGACATTCGCGACACACATCGCGGCCCACGTAACCACCTTTAACTTGCGGCACCTGCGCCTTCACATCAACTGCCGAAATCACCGCAGCACTTTCCAAAGGTGCCTTGGACTCTTGCGCGACCAACTCAGTGCGCAAAACTCCATAACGAAGCGCTGGCAACGCAATGAAAACAAGCGGCAAAAGAAAAACCAATCCTCTTTTCAACAAACTCTCCCAGTTCGGGCTTCCCACCCGTAAATCATGAATATGCAGAATCGGTCACGATGAAGGAACCGGCAGCAGGCAATCAACGCAATGCACCTGACGTGAGGGTGCATAACAACCGCAGCTACATCACAAAGCATCCAAAAGACACCCAGTCCACCACCGTCTGTCTCAAGCAACAATCAACCTCGTCCCGGTAACCTGCGGGAATACACTGTTTGCGATATCACTGTCATTTTGTTCCTTGATCCCAATTTTTCATTATAAAACCTACTTCAAAATTCATTCCCGCGAACTCTGCGTCCAAAAATGAACTTACATCATTGCAGTTCTTCCAATGGATACCACTGAACACCACCACAGACCAAACGTGTTTTAATTTTTGTGCTCAGTCAACGCTGTCGCCAAACGGAAACAACTCTGCCTGCCCTTCGACCAGCAAGTACCGTCGGTCAGCTCGAACATCACGAAAGGTCTGCAGCTTTCCGCTGGGCCAATGGATCACCACCTTATCCAAGCTCAATGCGTTTCCCACACCGAAACTCAACACTGGCTCATTTCGACAAAGAAATCCATCACCTGCATTCAACCACCCTGTGAGTTCAACATCGCCATTTCGAACGACTACACGAGCACCAATTGCATCACGCTCACTGACAGCACCGACAATTTCGAGTTGAAGCCAATGATTTCTTGACTCTGTTCGATTCAGCAAAAGAGCTGATGTCTCACCAACATGAGTAACGACAAAGTCCTGCCTGCCATCGCGATCAAAATCCAATTTCGCCAATGCCCTGCCCACATGGTCTCTTTGCCAGTAACCGGAATCATCAGCAACTTCCAACAACTCAAAGCGATCTCCCACGTTGCGAAACAGCTGTGCAGGCTGGAAGAAGGGGGCATTCAAGTCGACCGCTTTTTCTATGTGCCCGTTGGCAACCACCAGATCCAAGGTTCCGTCATTATCGTAATCGAGTGCTTGCGTTCCGAACCCCAGCACCGCAGCACTCGGTCTTGCGAGATCAAATTGAACGTTCCGGTCTTGAAAAAAACCTTGCTCATTCACAAACAAGCTCACACTCTCATTCTGAAAATTCGTGACATGCAAATCCAACAATCCATTACCGTTAAGATCACCAGCTGCCACTCCCATCGATGCAGTACTGCCACCATTGAATCCATGCGCACAGCCCCGTAGCATCGCCTGATCTAACCACTGATGATCTGCTGAACTGTAATTCCATAATTGGTTCGCGTACAAATCATTGGCTACAAAGACCTGATTACCAGAATCGATATCAAATCGTCCGACGACAACGCCGAGTCCTGCCCTACCAACACTATCTTCCCCGCCGACGTTCTCCACCAGCAATGACCCATCGTTCGACTGAAAGAAAACTCGATCTATCCCGGCCGCAAAGTCCAAGGGATTCATCGACTCAAGTACTTCACCACCGGTGCCAATGCCTGGTCGGCGCGGCAAATTCTCATCATCCAGGTAGTTCACCTCGAATAAATCGGGGATCGAATCACCCGTCAAATCTCCCATGGCGAGAGAGGTAGTCATAACGGCGGTGTCATCACGATCATCAAAAGCTGACGATGTGAAGGTTCCATCTCCATTATTGATCATTAGGGTATTGGCCCCCAGATTCCCGACGACAAGGTCAACGAATCCATCTTGATTCCAGTCACCCGCAGTGACCCCGATCGAATATCTGCATTCCACTGCACCAGCCTTATTGGTCGAGTCCTGTAGATGTTCGCCGAGGTTCCGAAAGAGCTGATTACTTTCGGTACCACGATATTCTGGTGGATCACAACCTCCCTGTGCGAAGTAGAGATCAGCCATTCCATCACGATCATAATCAAGAACAGCAACAGCCCCACCGATTGACTGGTACACAGCGAATCCGTACTCATTTGGAACTTTGGCGACATGAAAGGTGTGATTCAGGCCAAACTCGTCTGCAATATCCGTAAACCTTGCGACCGCAGGAGAACCTGAATCTGCTACGTCAAGCCGTTTTTCTGGGACAACCCGTTTGTCTTCAGGCTCGATCTCTGGCAGGGGAAACAACCCACGATTCAAACCACAAAGTCGCTCTCGCTCAGAGGGTACACCCCTATTTCTCGCAACTAATTCACTGAATTGCAAATTGATCTGCCGCCTTTCTTCGCGAGGCACTTTCAGATAGTGAGCAGCCATCAAACGCCACAGATTCGCCTCCAGTCTTCTCCCGACGGATTCAAGCTCTGTTGCGAGTCGTATCATCGCCTCAGTGTTTGGGGTCCCCGCATCGGCAATCTGATTATTGATACGTAGTATTCTCCTGAGAGTCTCCCATCTCTCCTGCCAAATAGCAGCTTCATTCGTATACCCAAGTGCTTCTAGCAAAGAACGCAGCCTCCCAATCGATCGCAAATCTGTCGGATCGCGATCAAGTGCCTCAATCAAACCACGAGCTGCTGGCTCCTGTTTTCCTTGCAGCATCAAGAACGTCCCGATCGCCGACCAGTATTCCGAAAACTGCTGCGTCGCTACGTTTGTCAACACAAGCCATCGATTGAACTCCTGATCATTCTGCGCTTCCGCAGCAACACGTCCATAAAAAGCGAGGAGAGCAGGGGGAAGGAGTTCAAGAGAAACATCTTCACGCATCAGATCCAAGGCAGCCTGATAGTCTTCTTCCATGAACAACTTACGAGCCTCTGCTGATTTCCCGATCGGAAAGTATCCTTGATCCGTTTCTGTCGCTCGTGCCTTATCAGGCTCGTCATACATCGCGTCACTCAGATGCATTAACGCATGCAACTCATCACTTTTAACGTTCCCTTGCCGACACAGCCGCAGGATGTACCGAGCGGCTTCATGCCGTCTGCCACGACGGTTCATGATCAACGCGAGCTTCCGATTCGCCTCTGGAGCAGCAGGATGAGAGACCAGTAATTGCCGATACCGCTCTTCAGCGTCCTCATAGCGCCCCAGCTTCAAGCACCAATCGGCTGACTGTCCCACCGCAGGAAATCCTGCCTGCGGATGATCTGCAGGGATAGCACCCAGTAAATCAATTGCTGCTTCGAGATTTCCCAAATTTCCCGTCACGGTGGCCAGCCGGAAAATCACCTCAACATCATTTGGATCCTTCACCAGCAATGCCCGCAAACGCGAGGCGGCTTCCTCAAGCTGACCCTTACCCAATAAGTTCTCAACGTCAGCAATCGATGCTTCGCGATCCATAGCCTCCCTGTTAAACGCCGAATCTTCTCCCGTGTCTAATTTTCCCACAGGAGCCATACCATCATCTGAAGCGTCTTTCATCCTATCAGGGCGCGACCGCTCGCCTTCACGATCCGTCGTAGATTCGACGGACGGTTCACACCCCAGAAAGATGAGGACCAAGCAGCAAAAGAACGCGGGTAGAGTAGGCTCTACTTTGCAGAGACTTTGCAACATTTGATGACGATATTCCTCAGCAGTCGTAATGGATCAAGCTCCTGCGTTCTCTCGGATTACCAAGTCGTCGTCGCTAGGGCGTGCCTGAACATGAAAAGTACTGATTCCCAACTACACCCGCTATTTATAGCCGTTGCGACTGCGTTTAGTTCACGCACAAAGCTCCAAAACATAAATCAAGCCAACTTTTCCGCTTCCCGTGGACCGAGACCTCCGCCTGATGACTCATAAGGCAGTGGTTCCGTCGGCTTGATCAGGTGGAGATGGCTGGAACAAATGGAATCTGCAACAGGGTCAATACAAAGGCCTTGAGAGTTCGCCTGAAGAACTCCCAATACATCGAACCGCACAAAAAAACCTCGCCCGCTTTGCGGACGAGGTTCTGTGAACTGTTCGATCAATCCGAACTTACTGGTTCAGTTGCTCTTCGATTTTCTCTTT
>NZGD01000044.1 GCA_002690925.1 Rhodopirellula sp. | reverse complement strand
TGCCAACAGATGTCGGGCCTGCCGAGCAATATCATCTGCCCGTGCCTGCGATCCGCGAGCAAACAGAGTCAGCAGCATTGCCGTAATGAGCAGGATCAGTTTCACCGAATCACCCTTTTGTGTCTCATACTGTCTCAGAATCATTAGTTTCCAGATTCAGATCTATTAGATTTCAACTTGTTTACTACGCCGCTATCTAAGAAGATCCTTAACCACATGGGCGGGTTTGACACCTGTGAGTCGTGCATCGAGACCTTGGAAGCGGACGCTTAGTCGTTCATGATCGATGCCCAGCAAGTGCAGCATCGTGGCATGCAGATCGCGGATATGGAACGGATTTTCCACGGCGTTGTAACCGAACTCATCAGTGGCACCATACGTCATTCCTCCCTTGATTCCGCCACCTGCCATCCACATTGAGAAGCCCTTGATATGGTGGTCTCGACCGTCGCCCTGAGCCATCGGCGTGCGGCCAAACTCGCCGCCCCAAATCACCAGGGTATCGTCGAGCATGTCACGCTGCTTGAGATCGGTGATCAGGGCCGCCGTTCCTTGATCGACCAGCTTGGCGGTGTTGGCCACACCCGATTTCACTCCGCCGTGATGGTCCCAGCCACGATGATAAAGCTGGATGAACCGAACACCGCGTTCGGCAAGTCGTCGTGCCAGGAGGCAGTTTGAAGCGAAGCTTCCATCGCCGCCGGTGGTACCATACAGGTCAAGCGTTGCCTTCGATTCCTCCGAGAGATTCATCAGTTCAGGCACGCTCGTCTGCATTCTCGCGGCAAGTTCGTATTGCGCAATTCGGGTCACGATCTCGGGATCATGCGAAATATCGGCGCGCAGCCTGTTCAATTCGCCGATTGCGCCAATCACATCAGCTTGCTGTTCAATACTCACACCCGATGGTTGCTTGACGTACAACACGGGATCACCGGAGGAATGAAACGGGACTCCCTGGAAGCGACTGGGAAGAAAACCGCTATGCCATTGCCTCGCCGCGATCGGCTGGTTCTGTCCGCCACCAACCGACGTCAGCACCACAAAGCCAGGCAAATCATTGCTCTGCTGGCCGAGACCATAGGTGATCCAGGAGCCCATTGAGGGACGTCCTGAAATCTGCGTGCCCGTATTGATAAGCGTATGCGCCGGATCGTGATTGATCTGATCGGTCGTGGCCGAATTGATGATGCACATGTCGTCAGCAATCTTACTCATGTGAGGAAACACATCACTGATCCACTGACCTGATTCACCGTACTGCTTAAAAGTTCTTTGCGGCCCCAGGCAAGTGAGTGCTTTGTTTTGAAGTTGCGCGATGGGCTGGCCTCTGGTGAATGACTCCGGCATCGGTTTGCCGGACATTTCAGTGAGTTTTGGCTTGTAATCAAATGTTTCCAGATGCGATGGGCCTCCAGCCTGGCAGAGATAGATAACTCGCTTCGCTTTGGGCGCATGATGCAACGGGTTCACCACACCCAGACTTTCCAGAGATTGCTCAGCATGAGTCACAGTGGTCCCATTAAGCATTGCGGTGAGCGCCGCCGCCCCGACGCCGACCCCACTCCGGCTAAGGAAAGTGCGACGATTGACCAGATTTTCCAGGTTTTTCAAGTGGTTCATGATCATTCCCTGGTAATGCATTCGTGAAGATTGAGGATCGTACGTGCGGCTGAGGTCCATGCGGCAAGTTCCGCAGCTTCGATCGTCGATGGTGCGGGCCGCAGGCCGATTTTCCCAAATTCTGAAGCACCGACTGGGTTCGTCGTAAACCCTTCCCGATGTTTCTTGACCAGTCTCGTCAAAACCAGAAGTTCGGCTGATGTCGGCTCGCGCGAGAGTGCTTCGCGAAAACAGAAGTTGAGGCGATCGACGTCCGTGTTACCGCCTTCGGTGATCATTCGGCGGGCGAGTTCTCGTGCCGCCTCGATATAGGTCGGGTCGTTGAGCAGGACAAGTGCTTGAAGCGGCGTATTGGAAACCGAACGCTGGACAGTGCATTCCTCACGAGTGGGGGCATCGAACGCTGCTAACGACGGGTGCAAGAAAGTCCTCTGCCAGAATGTATACAGGCCGCGGCGATATTGGCTCTCGCCCGCATCCTGCACCCAGGTTCGCGTTGGAAAATTGAGATTCGCAAGGTAGCCTGCCGGTTGATAGGGGCGAACACTCGATCCACCAATTCGCGGTGAAAGCAGGCCACTGATTTTCAGGGCGTTGTCGCGTACGAATTCGGCATCCAGTCGCCATCGTCCCTGCCGCGCCAAAAGTTCGTTATTCGGATCCCGTTGAAGAAGCGATGGTGTCACCTCGGAAGACCGGCGATAGACGTCACTAATCGCCATGAGCTTCATCATGTGCTTAATGTCCCAGCCACTCTCAATGAACTCATGGGCCAACCAGTCAAGCAGCTCGGGATGTGTTGGTGGTTGCCCCTGAGCCCCGAAATCACCCAGGTTGTTCGCCAATCCGCGGCCGAACATGAGTTTCCAAAGGCGATTGACCATCACTCTGGCAGTCAGCGGGTTGGATGGCGAGACTAGCCAGTTCGCCATGTCGAGCCGTGTCAAACGTTGCCGTCCGTCCAGCGGAATCGAGCCAAGGGCGGCAGGCACGGCTGGCTGCACGATTTCGCCGGTGTCGTCCTGCCAATTGCCCCGACCAAGAACACGGACGACGCGAGGCTCTTTCATCGACTGCGAGATAAGAACTTGAGCCTGTTGGGCAAGCACCTTCTTCTCATTTGTGGCATCGTCGATTCGCTTGCGAAGAGATGCCGTGCCTGGCGCGGTTGCGCGGAAGTAGTTTCGTAATTGATCCTGCTGAGTCTGACTTCGTGCTTCTGCTGTGATAGCCAGAATCGCGGCGATGTGTTGTGGCACCGCGTGCTCAGCGTGCGCGTCTTTTGATGTCGTGAATGCAAGGCGAAACCGACCGATCGTATGATGGTGACCGAAGCCTTGCGGCATTGTAATCGTAATGCTTTGCATCGTGCCGTCACCGATTGGCTTGGTGAAGGAGATGATCGCCGAGTGGGAAGTGCCGATTCGCGGATAAATTGCCCAGGCTGTTGTTGAATTGTCATCGATGAGATTTCCAATCGGGAACTGGTCTTGGCTGTAGGTGGCGGTGGCGCGCTGAAAGGCGACTGGTTTGTCACCGACCGTGAGTTGGCATGCGCCGAGTACAAAATTGCCCTTCTCGGCGCGTCCTGGGCCTTTGGCTTTCAGTGACTCATGCGGGAGTACTTCCAAACGCAATGCAGTCACATGCTTGATTTCTGCATTGAACCTTAGCGTGTATGAGTCCTTCTCCGGATTTTCGCCAGACGCGAGGATCGAATTATCCGGCTGAACGGTCAACAAAGCCCCTTCGCGGGATATTGATTCGGTTGGGCGGATTACTGTCCAGGTAGTGTCGGTTAGCGATTCCGCAAATGACGTTTCCCATTGAAGCTGTGCCTGATCAAATTCTACGGAGGGGGCGGTGAGTTCATGTTGCGCTTCCGCGATCATCTTGTTCAATTCTTCGTCCCGCCGTTTCTGTGACGAGCTAAGCAGAGAAACCGGAGTCTGAGTGCCAACGGCAGTTTCCTGAAGATCGGCGAAGAACGCTGCGAAGCTGTAGAAGTCCCGCAGGGTGAGCGGATCGTATTTGTGATCGTGGCACTGGCAGCAACCCATCGTGATTCCGAGAAATATTTCGCTGGTATTTCGGACCCGATCCGCAGCGTAGATGGCAGTATATTCTTTGGGTTGCGCGCCGCCTTCGCGTGTTGTCTGGTTCAGACGATTGAACCCCGAAGCAATCTTTTGCTCGTTGGTTGCGTCCGGAAGCAAGTCGCCAGCCAACTGTTCGCGAACGAATTGGTCAAAACGTATGTTGTCGTTAAAGGCTTCAATCACATAGTCGCGATACGGAACATGATGCCGATCGTTATCGCCATGATAGCCATTGGTATCCGCATAACGGACCACGTCCAGCCAATAGACCGCCAAACGTTCACCGAAGTGCTGAGTGCTCAACAGTCGGTCCACGAGTTTCTCATAGGCCTTCGGGTCATTGTTGGTGATAAAAGCATCCACCTCGCTTGGAGTCGGCGGCAATCCTGTCAGGTCGAACGAAAGCCGGCGAATGAGTGTGCGGCGATCGGCTTCGGCCATCGCTTCGACGGCTTCCGCTTTGAGTCGCCGATTTACGAACATATCGATGGCGTTCATCTTCCGCGACGATCTCGCGACGCCCGGAAGTTCGGGGCGTTCCAATGGAATGAACGACCAGTGCTCGGAGTACTCCGCACCTTCGTCGATCCAGCGTTTCAAAATGGAAACCTGTTCCTCCGTCAACCGCGGCTTCGTAGATCTGGGCGGCGGCATCATCTGATCTGGGTCATCTGACATGATGCGACGCAGGATTTCGCTGTTCGTCGAATTCCCCGGTTCGAATGCGTGTTGAATCGCCTCATCACGAATGTCGAGCCGTAAGTCATTTTCTTTGGCATCCTCGCTGTTTTGGTCTGGCCCATGACAGTGAAAACAACGGTCTGACAGAAGCGGCTTGATGACGCTTATGAAATCGACTTTTTGCGGCTCTTCTGCAGAAACCTGCCGAGCCGACGCCACGATGCTAGCGGTCAAACAAACGCCGAGAAAAACGCGACCCCATTGGCCCGGTGCAATTCGCCCATTCAACCTCATGATCTTCTCGAGTTTGATGCTTCTCAATTATTCTGCTCCTTGACAGTCCCGGCGGCCGCTTCTTGAATTCGCAGTTCAGCCTCTTCCAGATGTGGTAACGCGTTCTGCAGCTCTTCAGGGAACCAGCGGCGGGAGGGATTCATGTGATTCCGGCTGCTGGCCGTTTGCTGACGGTTGCCATACAGAAAAGCCCAGTTTGTCGGACGCCAGTATCGGAACCAGAGATCGTTCTTGTGCCCAATCGCTGCTCGCAGCATCTCAGCCGATTCTGGTACGAGCGATCCCGAGGCCTTTGAGTCACGGTCGTTGTTGCGTTTAATCGACTTGACCTGATTCGCAAATCCCAGTTGCGATGCGAATGTGCGAGCTACAAGCCAGTGGCCGACAGAGTTCAGATGCAGTCCGTTGCGTGAAACGTCGGCCGTCCCATCTGATGACTGGATTGCGGCGAACAGATCGACGACAGGCAGGTTCTGCTGGCGTCCCAGTTTTCGGATTTCGTGGGCGTACCGTGCCAACGTTGTGTTCCGCGTGTCGATGTCCAATTCCAACTGCAACGGATTGCGAAACGGCGTCGGAGTCACGAGCACGATGCGTTTGGTGTACTTTGCGATTTGATCGAGATGTTGCTTATAGGCTGTCATGAATTCGTCGAGCCGTTCAGGGCCGTCCAGCGATTCTGATTGTCCCATCCAAAAAAACACGATGTCCGATTCAATCTGTGTTCGGCCATCACGTTCGCCGTAGTCCGGCTTTGTCACTGCGTAGAAGTTGCGAGGGCGTTGTTGCTGGTAAACGGTGTCAGCCTGCCAAGCAAGGTTTCTCATACGCACCTTGTGTTGTGGATGCGCGGCTGCAAGCAGTGTTTCGAGATATCCGTGTCGTCCACTTTCCAACGCATTCGTGCCGCCCACAATCACGATCGTTTGGTCGCCATCGATGGTGAATCCATCGGTGAACGCGGGCACTGGATCTTTCCTTGGAACGAGCGGCCGAAGCAATGTTGGAATCTGACTATACTTGTGCAGCGCGGCCAAATTCGCACCGGGCGCAAAATGCCATAGATTGGCTAGAGATTCACGCTCATCATCCAGTTGCAGAAAGAGTTGCTCGGGATTCCCAGCGATGCCGCCCGGGGCGCCGTGATCCATCACTCGAACGGCAATGACATTTTTGCCTGGTTTCAACACTCCAGCGGGGATCGGATAATTTCGCACCGTGTAATGGTGGCCAGGGTTCTCATAACCGCCGACCCGTGTTCCGTTGACCCAGGTAACGTCCATGTCGTCGATCTGACCGAGATGGAGGGTTGCGGCGGCTTTGCTCTGTTGAACCGATAGTTCGATACTCTTTCGGAACCAAACGACGCCATCAAAGCCAGGCAGCTCAACGGTGTCAAAATGACTTGGCACTTTCATTGTCTTCCATTTGCTATGGTCGAAATTTGGCTTTGCCCAAGCTTCCTCTTGTGATCCAGGATCGACTCCTGCGATCAGTTTCGACCAGTAAGGAAGTTCCTGCTTTGGCAGTTCCGCAATCAACTCTCTTTCACTTAGCCTGGCCAATTCAATTTTCGGATTGTGTGTCAGAGTGGGGTTACGATAGTGGACCGTCTGTGCTTCGCCCGCGTGAATCTGCAAGGCGATCTTGCCAGACAATTCTCCCTCTGGATCGTCAATGGCCGTGCACAACTCGCCATTCACTGCAGTCCAGATTCGATGGCCCACGGCAAGAATTTCGTACCGGTTCCAGTCGCCCTTGTTCAAGACCTTGACGGCGCGATCATTCCAGTCCAGTTTCCCGCGACCATGTTCGTGGTACAGGTTGCCCCACACATTGCCGATCACCTGATCGTGACCGACGTCTGCCTGGTAACCCATTGCCTGCCCGTGAGCGTCTAACGGCCTCGAGCGAAACTGAATGCCGGCGTTGCGGTTGTAGGGGGTCAGCTTGACATCCAAAGCCAGATAAAAGTCCTTTACTTCAACGTCGGACCAGATGAACTCGTTCCTGGCAATGTTTTTATCTGAATGCCCAAGGATGACACCGTCCTTCACTGACCAGTAACCATCGTTGCCACTCCAGCCGGTGAGGTCCTGTCCATTGAAGAACTCTGTGTTCTCACGCGGCGCCGTGTCTTGTTGGGCCATCGCAGTGGCTGCGAACAAAATGCAGCTGGCGAAAAGAGTGATGAATATAAATCGCTTTTTCATTGTCTTTGTCTCGATAGACAGCTTTTCTGTCGGTTTGGATCTCAGCGGAACGGCCGAGGTTCTTCTTTGGAACTGTCACCGAAGCGATCAACAAAGGTTCAAGCCGTGATTTCCGGAGTAGTTCAGCCGCTGTCGGAGAGCTGCGTGGTAGATGCATCCATAGCATTCAGGAGCGTCAAACCCTTGTTGGACAGGGTTGGTCATCATTGTGTTTTTTCTGTTCTGTAAGTTTTTTCGCACTAATTTTCAAGTGTCTCTGGGGTCGGACCTGGTCGATAAACCGTTGACGTGACAATCGATTTGATCAGACACCGAATGTTGTATCCGCTTTCCGCGAGTTGCGACTGCGAACAACGTCCGATAGTGATGTATCCTATGCATGCCATACCGAAACCATGCCGCCTGTGACGCCATACTGAGCAGGCATTCTCCCAACCTTTCGGTACAGTTCGGGAGAACGCCGGAGTGTGAACGCGATGCTGGACTCAGTGTAACAGCTAGGCCAAGGATCAACCGGCTGAGATAAGGATCAACCGGCTGAGATAAGGATCAACCGGCTGAGATTACGATTGTTCAGATTGTCGGAAGCGAAAGAATCGATCTCCGAGGCTCTGCCCACTAGCGTCCAATTGGACCTATTTGACGCTGCAAGTTCAGGAAAAGCAATGGAATCACTGTAAACCAATGAAAAACGCCAAGTTGCGACGAATTGCAACTTGGCCCCAGTGGAGGCGGTGTGCTTGTGGTGACCAGTGTTGAAGATGGATCCATTAGGCTCTAGGAGCTTGGTAGGTCCGTCGAAGAAGAAGCTCGTCATCTCGTCGGGGATGGCGACTTTTTTGCTATTGGGCATTCGTTGAGTGATGTCGAGGCTGCTCTGCGCGGAGCAAGGTGGCTCTCCCTCGAGCGTTGGCGGATTCATTCATAATTTGTACCCGTCAACAAAAGTTTCCCGAAATAGCTAGCGTGAAAATCGTAAAGTTGTGTGCGTGTCTCTAGCATCCTTTTTGTTGTCATTTATTGGTTGCAAACCAAGTTCCATACACACGCCGTCGAATATTTTTGAGAAGCCAAAAATGGCGGCAGACGCCGGTGAGCTATGGGCTCAATGCAGCCTTGGCATGTTGTAATCAAATGGCATAGAAGTGCCTTAGGACGATCAGGAAGCGGCAAAGTGGTTCCGGGCTGTGGCTGAAGAGGGAGACGCATATGCTCAGAGAACACTTTCGTTGGCATACCTGACGGGCAGAGGTGTCCCCACGGACGAAATTGAATCGTATGCATGGTTGACGCTCTCGGCAGCGGACGGTGATGAGATTTCGGTCAAGCCTCTGCGTTTTTCAGAAGACAATTGACACGCGGATCAGCTGCGTAAAGCAAAAGCAAAAGCAAAATTGGCTTAGTGCTTAAAGAAGTACTGCAGCGCAAAGTAGAACTCCGTCAACTGTGCACCTTTTCCGGCCAAACAAAGCACAGAACTCGTCGCTTTGCTCAAGGGACGGCATTTTTGTATCATTACCGCTAGTGAATGAACCTTTCGCAACTGAACCAACCGTGGCGCTCATCAAATCTACTGTTCTCTGTGCAGCGGTAATCGCGATGTGTGGAGGTGAGATTTCTGCTGAAACGCCACCAACTGCGTTCTCGGCCGACATTGTGAAGTTACCTGAATCAACCAACTCCATTGGTATGAAATTCAAACGGCTTCCACCTGGCACCTTCACGATGGGTGAAGGTGATGATGCACACAAGGTAACACTGACAAAACCAATCAATATGGGTGTTTACGAAGTCACACAGACGCAGTACGAACTGGTGATGAGCAGTAAACGCAGTTTTGAAAAAGGTGCTGACATTCCTGTTGACAGGGTGAGTTGGGAGGATGCGGTCGAGTTTTGCCGCAAGTTGAGTGAACTGCCAGCAGAGAAGTCTGCGGGCAATGTTTATCATTTACCGACTGAAGCGGAATGGGAATATGCCTGTCGTGCAGGGACAACGACGCGATTCAGTTTTGGCGATGATGAATCGGAGTTCGGTGATTACGTTTGGTCACTGGAAAACTCTGGCGACAAGACACATGCAGTAGGCTGCAAAAAACCAAACGCTTGGGGTTTGCATGACATGCACGGCAATGTGTGGGAGTGGTGTCGGGATTGGTATGACGACTTTTCTAAGGGTGGGCTGACTGACCCTGCCGGCCCAACTGCCGGCGCGGGGCGCGTGATTCGTGGCGGCGGTTCCAGCCTCGCCGCTGCGCATTGTCGGTCGGCGAGTCGCATTTGGAGCGTTCCGACGGATCGCTTCAGTACCTTTGGTTTTCGTGTCGTTCAGCTCACCTCTGCCGTGAAGGCGGAGCCTTAGCTGGGAAGTTTAGTCCCCGAGTAGCCTCGATGGAGCGAGGCAGAACCGCGACTGAGTTGTCGTCGCTTCGGACGTAGTATTAGAATCTCGATTGCTCCGATCGACTCGCTATGAAATCCAAGACAGGCATGGCGACTCAATATGACAAGTCAAAAACCAGGCCATCATCAGCTACCAAGCGAGCGCGTTCCAGACCAGATTGAGTCTAGTCAACCACGCGAGATGCCGAAGAATTCCCGTCCTCATCATCATGTTGGCAGTATGTACTTGGCCTCGTTTGTCGGGTCGTTGCCACTGTTTGTCTTGTTGTTGGTTGTAAGTGCTTCGTGGGATGGTTACGGATTATTGGCATACTCAAAACCAATCGTCGAATTTGTTTCACTTGATGCTGTTGTCTCTGCGGTGGTCGTGGGGGGCTTGTGTTCTGTGAACGTCCGGTCGAATTCGGCTGCTCTTGGCCTTGGATGTTTGTGGCCGTTTCTGCTCGTAGTCGGCGTATGTGTGTTTGCCGTATTGGGCAGATAACGGCACGGAGTTTAATGACTATGAAGGGGCTTTCGCCTATCCAGCATCAGCGCTGTCAACTCTTTGCGCACTAGCTCGGCAAGCCACGCCTCGGATTGCTAGCGTCAGTAAGTCTGCAATGGGTAAGCTGCAGCTCGATCACCTTGGTTAGGGTGTGCTGAGCTGCCTTGACTAATCCCCTGAGCGTCTCGTCACCAGCTTTTCAGTGTTTTTCCGCTTCTAACTCTTGCTGGGTTAGTCGGTGGGACATAGGCACTCGCGTCCGACGTGACGATGTTTTACCCTCTACTGGGTCAGTACGTTATCACTATCTTGGGTTGCAGCATGCCAAAAAAAACACCAATGGAGGAAACTGATTTCAACAGAGGGGAGTTGGAAAGTATCTCGATAGAACTTGTACCGGAAGTACCGATTCGACGCCCCATACCTTATATCGTGCCGATTGTCGGTGTTCTCTTACTGTGTTCAGTTTCTTTTAATGTCTGGGTTTGGGCATCGGCAGCTAAGCAACGTCGTCTTGCCTCCGCAAAGGAGGCTAAGCTGCTCGAAAAATTAACGACAACCCAAGTCTTACTGAATGGGAAGGAATCAGATGCCGCAGCTGTTGCGGAGCAGTTGGCTGTCATGAAAATTATGTTAGGTGGTGGAGGAGCCCTCACACAGGCTCAGATAGATGGGTTTGCACAGGGCGAAAGCGGTGATCCCCAAATGGATTCGATCTTTCGCCATTACAAGCAAGATATGTCTTTCTTTGCTCCTGACTTTCCAGGTCATGAAAGAAACTATCACTCGTTGTCCAAATATTTGAAAGTGAATTCTGAGTAGCCTCAATCAGCCAGTGCCATTGCGATGTGCTGGTTTGAAGTCCGACGGAGGCGACGTGAGATGTTTCTGATGTTGAATCGCATTCACAACATTTAAAGTGCAAATCTTGGGCCCATAACCACCCGGCCCTGTTACACTCATTTCTTTGACACCGTGTCTCTCTTATTGTGCCCCAAAGTTTTGCTGAGTTCTGCCTACCAAATTCTGGGCGTCTTCCAAAATTTGGGCGATAGCCACTTCGATTGCAGGGAACCATGCTGAAGAAAATCAGACTCACCGCCGCGCTGCTGGGCCTGTGCCTGCTCACCAGCCCCGCGTTTGCCGAGTACCCCGTCCCACACAATTTGCCCGACCCGGATGGCAAGCCTGCGGACATGACCAAGGCTGTCAACGTCTTCATCATTATGGGCCAGTCCAACACTCTCGAGTACGGCGCTGTCGAAAAGAAGGAGCCCGTCCTCAAGATCAAGGAAGGAATGAGCGAACAGGAGCAGGTCAAGGCCAAGGGAAAGTATCAAAAGCGGCTCGCGAAGTACGAGCAGGACAAAGATAAGACGCTTGTCAGTGCAATCAAGAACGACGGTCTGTACCCGTTCATGGTCGACGATGCCGGCAAATGGACCAAACGTCAGGACGTCCGCGTGACACACGTGATGCAATCTAAGGGCAGCATGAAGATGCAGCGCAACGACTGGCTGACAGTCAAGGGCAAGGCCATCGGCATGGACCAGGGTATCGGCCACCAACTGGGTAATCACTTTGACGGTCCGGTGCTGATTATCCGCAGCTCCATCGGAAACCGCGGCCTGGGCTGGGACCTCCTGCCGCCCGGCAGCCCGTCCTGGGAAGTCGAAGAAAAGGACAGCAAGACCGGCAAAGTCAGAACCATGGTCTACGCGGGCTATAAGCAGTCACCCAAGAAATGGGAGAAGGGCACCAAAGCCGAACGCATTAAGTGGTACGCCGGTAAGCAGTACGATGACGACACCGCCAACGCCAAGAAAGTGCTCGCAGAGATCGGCACCTACTACCCCGGCGCGACGGAGTACAAAGTTGCTGGTTTCTTCTGGTGGCAGGGCTGTAAGGATCGCAATAACCCCGCCTATTTCAACCGCTACGAGAAGCATCTGGGCTTCCTGATTGATGCGTTACGCGAGGACTTCAATGCGCCGAACGCCAAGTTTGTCGCCGCCTCGCTCGGAGAAGACGAAAAGGGCGTCAACAGCGGGGGCGGCAAAATCCTGGAAGCGATCATGAACATCGCCGATGTTTCGAAGCACCCGCAATACAAAGGCGCCGTCGCCGGCGTCTACACCCACCCGCTTACCATCCCGGCCGGCGGTTCCTGCGGCCACTACGGCGGCAGCGCCAAAACCTACATGAACGTGGGCCTTGGCATGGGCGAGGCGATGATCGACCTGTTTGAAAATGATTGATAACCCCACGGTAATGAAACCACTTGCTCACGCCCCGGCCGAACAGCTTGCCTCACATCGTGAGCTGGTAGGTGAGCTCAACCCAGTCTTTAAATCGCTAACAGTTAAATAAGGAAGCTAAGCCATGAATAAGCAACAATCTGTCCTACGCTTCGTGATCCTGGCTCTACTGGCACCATCGCTTTTCACGAATGCACAAGCTCAACAGCCTTCCGAAGAGCAACTGGCGAGACTACTGAAGCGTTTTCCTGAAGCGGACCAGGATAAGGACGGCAAACTTTCTAGGGAGGAGGTCCAGCAATTCGTAAAATCCAGACAGAGGAATAGACGCCCGGCAGCGGCAACACAACCGACGCAGGCTGGGGATGCGAAGCTTCTTGAGACACTGGCGGGGATGAATGCGCAGTTTAAGAATGTTGAGCTGGAGCTTCTTGAGTGGCCTGGTGACTTGCATAAGAAACTTGGGAAAATGACGAAACTTGCTCTGGTGACGCGGCCTGTGAAGAAAGTTGAAGGGAAGCTGCCGTTGCTGATTAATCTGCATGGTGGAGGGACGCGTTGGTTTAACAATAATTTTCAACAGCAGCTTGCGATTGCGCAAGAGGTTGGAATGAAGCGAGGGTTTGATTTGGCGGAGCTTGCGGGTAAGGATCTGATTGTGCTTGATCCAAACACGGCAGAGCGTTGGAATCCGGATTCGCTCGACAGGATGCTTGATTATGTATTGGAAAGCTTTCCTGAGATAGATAAGGATCGTGTGTATCTGATGGGCTACAGCGCGGGTGGTGGAGCTACTTGGAGATGGATCAATCAATCACCGGATCGTTTTGCCGCAGCAGCGCCCTGTGGTTTTACGGGCGGAAGCGTTCAAGACGATGCGAAGAAGCTCGCAAAATTGCCGATTTGGGGGATGGCGGGGGGCGATGATGGGAAGAATGCAGCCGGTATTAGAAAAATGGTGGAGCGATTGAAGCTGGCGGGGAATGTGAATGTAAAACATACGGAGTTTGAGGGGGCAGATCATCGCGCGGGGGGCAAAGCAGTCTTTGGTACAGCGGAATTGGTGGATTGGATGCTGGCTTTTAAGCGACCGACGACCACAGAGTGAAAACCAAAACAAAGATGAGATCCTCGTGGACGTAAAGAAGTCACGCAGGGCGAGATAAAAAGAGCAGAGGCAAATCGTTGTGTTCAGGAGAGTCTTCCGCAGGTTGAGCCACGGCCGGAGTAGACCTCGTCGTTTCCTGAGTTACTCACCTAGTTGGTCGTCTTATGTCATCTGGAGCCCGGCCTGACGAATCCGGACTGATGCGATTGTTTCGTTTTCACTCGTCCTTTCACCCTGAATCACTGCCTGTCTATCGAGCTCGAATTTCTTGTGAGCGTGGTTGAAAGCAATAGTGTTCCGGCGTGGCAGCGTTTCCAGTTCGGCAAATGTTCGCTAATTCCTAATTAAGAATCGCGATCCAATCCAAGGCAGACAACGCGTTCGAGAAACGACTTGCCAAGGTTACGAAAGGAAATCCATTCAAAAGGCAACCGAGGTTCACCCAAACAACTCTTCGCGAGCCTCGCCATGGTTCGCCAATTTAAATGGGCGACCACTCTCGCTTTTTTCTTCAAAAGCAGGGTCAATTCCTAGAGCCCAAGCGATCGTGGCGTTGAAATCCACAACGTCTAGCACATCATCTGCTGCCGCTTGGCCATCTTTTGTCGTCGTGCCATAGACCTGCCCTGCTTTGATACCGGCACCGGCCAACAGGCAAGTGAATCCGTCCGGGTGATGATCTCGCCCCTTGTTTGGATTCACATCAGGCTTCCGACCAAATTCGGTGGACACAACAACGAGTGTCGTTTCCAGAAGCCCTTTCTGGCTCAGGTGGGCAAGTAACGACGCTAGGCCTTTATCAAGTTTGCTGGCGTTAGCGGGCAACTCTCCATAGATATTGTCATGGTAGTCCCAGCCGCCTAGTTCAACTTTGACGTAGCGAACGCCGCGTTCAACAAGTCGACCAGCCAACATACACCGGCGACTGAATTCCTGCTTGTCGTATAGGCGAACAATGTGTTCATTTTCGTTTTCCAATTCAAAAGCATCAATGTCCTTTGAATTCATAAACCGAAGTGCGCCCTGATAAGTGTCGACATAGGCCCTTGTGTCTTGGGTGCTGTAATCCTGATCAAAACCCTGATTCAATGAATCCAGAATTCCCAATCGCTTCTCGAATGTACTTTCATTCACTGCAGTGTTGCGGTTCACGAAATCGATGCCGGATTTCGTGCTCTTAACAGGGAGAGCTGCCCACTGCCCGGGGAAAAAACCAGCTGTTCCAGCGCTACCTTTCCCAATGCTGACAAAGTTGGGCAAGCTATCGAATTTAGTCGTTAGCTGCTTACTGACCCACGCCCCCAACTCTGGGTGCGTCACGGAAGAACGTGGGTCATAGCTGGTCAGCATCTTGTAAACTCCGGCAGGATGAGCACCCTGATTGGATTTCATGGAATTGATGACCAAGAGCTTGTCCATGTGTTGCGCGAGAGTTGGGAAGTAGTGACTCACTCGCAAACCAGCAACATTACTATTAATAATCTTCGAATTGCCAATCACCGATGGATCTACTTCCATATTGAAGCTGTCGAATTGGCTCAACCCACCGGAAAGGAAGATATTGATCACGGACTTGGCTTTGGGTGCAAACGTCACCGCGGAAGCCGAATTCAAAAATGGCAAAGACATCCCTGCCATTCCAACGCTGTATATAAATTTTCTGCGTTTCATCATGCTATTTTGTAAATCGAAACTCATTGGAATTAAGCAGTGCCCAGATCAGGTCTTCAGCTTCCTGGGACGCAAACGCTTTCTCCGATTCTCTCGGCAAGCGACCTAGAATCGCCTTCCAAAGGATCTCCATTCGTTCGCCTGGCCCGTTCGCCTCCTTTAGCTTTTGATGAAGGTATACGCTTGGTTGCGTTGTGATCTCCTGCTCCAGTTGACCATTCATTAGATAAAGAATTTGTGGAATGTTCGGTTCCGTGTTTCCCCCGTCAATCAGTTCCCGATCTGACTTGCCCAGCAACATGGCGACATCATG
>NZGD01000043.1 GCA_002690925.1 Rhodopirellula sp. | reverse complement strand
TGACTGTACCAATCGTATGCCTGGGTACTTCCATCAGACGTCACATCAATGACCGCGTGATCTGAGTCCACAGTGTCACCGGGGTTACCCGCAGCCCAGTCTGTATAGCCTTCGGATAGCGCAACCTGAATCGCTTGACCGTCTTGGGTTGGGTACAGCCAAGACCAGGTGCCATCAACCGTTGAATCGGAGGCTCCAATCCAGTACCGGCCCGGTGTAGCTGAGTCCCCGACGAAATCCGCTATCTCTTCGGTCGTCAGATTGGCTATGCGACCGTCGTTGTCTATCGCATGCTGATAAGCCCCTGCCCATGTCATTCTATCGGGGATAACTTCAAAGAGGTTGTCCGCACCCGTGTCGCTCTCGGCGTGCAAAATGATTGGGCCACCGGACAGGTTGAAGACAGGAACATCCGGCATGACGGTAAGGTTACCGGTTGTCTTTACGGAAATCTTCGTTTCAGCTTTTTCGAAGTCACCACGATCAAGCACCGCAAGCCCCGATAGCTTCGTTGCGCTGTGATCGCCAATTGAAACCAATTGGCGAATCTGCTCCTGCAACTGACTGATCCGCACGGGTACCGCACTTTGCGATACAGCCAGAGACATCACATTTTCGGAAGAAAGATGGTCCCTTAAATTCAGAGGAATATCTCCGATTGTCAGGTCACCCTCGTTTTCGATTGAGATATTCCCGGCGTCAGTGATGGCAGCGATGCGGCTGACCTCAGTGCTTAACGCTCGAAGTTTACCGCCAATGCCAGAACCCTCCAAACCTTCGACGCCCTCGGCAACGAAGATCGCATGCTCAGCAATCACATTGGCGACACCGCCAACACCGAGGATACTTCCTCCGTATGTGGGGTGGGTTCCTTTAATGCCATCGTAGTCCGCAACAATCAGAACGGTTCCGCCTTGGCCATTGCCAGTTTTTAGCGTCTTGATCTCGCTGATCGTCACGTCTGAAGGTGCAACAAGGGAGATGTTGCCGCGTTCACTCGAGAGGCGACTTCCGTAATCCATCACAATGCTTGACTCGTTCGCAAACTCCTCAACAAAGATTTTCACCTCACTGAGCCCAATCAGGTTGCTGTCATTGCCGGAGAACGCTTTCAGGTTGTCCAGTTTGATGTACTGAGCATCCCAACCGCTGAGATCAACGGTTTCGGAGAAATCAACGGTGCCAAGCCCCGGTGCTTTTGAGAAAGTTTGCCCCGTGATCACGCGTTGATAAATCTCGTCTTCGCCTGCAATCCAAATGTCAGCTTGCTCAATCCCGCGAGCCAATAACTCCGGGCGACCGGATGCGGCCTCGTTGTAATTCCAGATTTGCAAGTGATCCAGACTTTGGACAAATCCGAGGTCAAACTCAATGTAGGGGTCCAAATCGTTGGGCTGTGCCAGGGTGCCATTGGACAGCCACATGTAGCCGTCCGGTGTAATGACATGGTCACCTGTAGACGACAATCCTGAACCATCAATCACATGCACGGCTTGCCGCGACCAAGGAGAAACAGTTAGTTCGCTGGAGGCTTGGACATCAACGACGAACGCCTCGCGGATCGGCAGCGAGGAAGTTTGACTGTAACGCTCATAAATGTCAGTTAGAGTGCCTCCTTGGTACCGAGTGCCAGAGACCAAGTTGATATCACCGAAGCCGCTACTTGAAATGACCGATTCGTAATCTGCTGAGGTGACGTCAATCCATTTCCAGTAGCCCTCTTGCCCCGCATCCGTAGCACCGAACCAAAGGTTCAGATCGTAATCAGCGATTGCCTCTTCTGCTCGTGCCTGTGCTTCTGCACTGACAATTACAGCGAGGTGGCCACCTCTCCTTTGGGCATCGACAAACGCTTCCTGCCAGGTGTAACTCCCACCTTGCACCACACTGAACTCGCCACCTGTCTCAAGAAGATATCCCTCCAAAACCGAGTCACCAGAAAGGTCATTCCATTCCCCACTGGAACGAATCATTCCGTAATTCTCAGTCCCCAAATAGTTGTCCGGCTGGTTCTCCGCCCAATTGAGGTAGTTGTCACTGACTACCCATTTCCACTCGCCCTCAACCGTTCGATCCGTGGCGCCGAGCCAGACCGTGATGCCGCCATTGTGATTCTGGGCTCTGAGTTGATCATTTGCGTTATCCAATACGGCAAGTCGTCCACCACGAGATTGCGCGTCATAGGAAGCTTGATGCCAATTGAAACTTCCCGCGATGAAATGAAACTGCTGATCCACTTCAAGGATGTAACCCGCCAACACTGAATCGCCCGAATAGTCGTTCCAGGTGCCATCAGCATACATCGCCAGGTAATCCTCGCCGTCACCGGAGTCGTTTGGTTCACCACTATGCCAGTTGTCGTACTGATCCTGATTTAAAAGAAATGGTTTTTCGTACTGAATGAGCGTCAGGTCACTTTGAACAAAAATTCCCGAGTTTCCAGACAGAAGGATATCACCATCACCTCCTGTGGTCGAAACGCTAGCACCCACCACAAGACTTTCCTGTTCCAACCACAGCCAATTGCCTGGATTTTGTATATCGGTAGCACCGATCCACAACTGCTTGTTATTGGCTACACCTTGCGCTCTTAACTGCTCTTTCTCACTTCCGATGGTGGCAAGTTGGCCGCCGCGTACTCTGGCATCGCGATTCGCATCAACCCAACTAATCTTGTCATCAAAGGTGATCGCAGAATAAACCCCGTCGACTTCTAATAAGTAGCCGTCAATAAGGCTGTCACCAGGCAGGTCGTTCCAGGTCCCGTCGGTGCGAAGGTGTGCGTAGTGTTCCTTACCATTGTTGTTATCGGGTTGGTTGAGCGCCCAGTTCTGATAGTCACTTAGCGTAACCCACATCCAATTGCCTTCATGTCCTTGGTCCGTTCCACCAAGCCAGACATTAAAGCCCTCAAGCAATGCTTCGGCGCGATTTTGATCTTCCTGGCTATGGATCGTTGCTAATTGTCCGCCGAGGGATTGGGCATCATTGATCGCTTGATGCCATGTAAACGAGCCCTTGACCAATTTGTAACCGCCATCGAGTTCCAATAAATATCCCGCCAGCTCTGTATTGCCATCAAGGTCGTCCCATTTGCCCTCATAGCCAGCGATTGCGTACATCTGGAGATAGTTCTGATTGCCATTAGCATTGTTTGGCTCACCATCGCTCCAGTTCGAATACGTGAAACGCACTTGCCTCTGGAAAGTCTGGCTCGCGGCACGCAACAAATTACTTGTTGATTGATCGTTGGCCGCAATGACGATATCGCCGCCGCCAATGACACTGACCGCTCGATTGACAATCACTTGATGTGAGTTGACCAGTTCCAAATCACCACGATCGACGATTAGATTTCCGATGGTCAAAGAATCGGAATCGTTGTAGACATGAACCGGTCCAGTAGGTTGACTACCAAAGAGTCGTGTGACATTGGTCCTCAGAGGCTCACCGGCCATTCCCAAGCCGCCGGACGCCCCCAGCAACAAAGCGCCGGCAATCAAATCGTCCGAATCAGCTTGCCCATTGCCAAGAATTTGCCCGGAACCACCCCAGGTAAAGTACGAATCTTGACCGGTTTCAAGATGATCCTCAATTCTTACGTCCGCAGTAGAGCTAAAGACGATGTTCCCAAAATCCGAAGTGATTCCAGCATTCAGCAACTCGTCGCCGACGACCCGAGGCCCATCATCATTGGCAAGCACACTACCGGATAAGTCGATACGAAGGTTGGATGTAGGACGATTCGTCAGCTGGAAATGAGCTTGTAGCCCAACGGCATCGTCCAAAGACGTTGCCTCCTCTGACGTAATCGTCAGGTTGCCACCAGCGATAATTGATTCCAAACTGTAAATGTAGTCCCCAGCACTCAGTGATTGCGTGCTAACCAAATCTGGCTTCAAGAACAACAAATCGACATTGCCATCTGTTTCAATCAGGTTGAATCGTGTGGACGATTCCTCGCGATCATCATTCACCAACGCTTTAATCTTAAGATCAACGTCTCCCAGGGCCCGAACGTTTCGCGGTTGCAAGATGTTTGGTCGCCTGAAAATCAAACCGTATTGCGTGGCAATCGCAAACGGGCTGAGCGGCTCGTCGCGAATCGAGACATTCCACATCCAGCCCCTGAAACCAGACTGCCCGCTAAAGTCGTTGCCCAGACGCCATTCCCCGTCCGGGATCACAAGCGTGTTCGAAGAATCGCTGGCAGCGAGCGTCGCCTCAATAGAGAGCAAGCCGTCAACAAAGATCCCAACCGTTTGTTCTATCGCATCAATCACTGCGGTAACCTGATGCCATTTGTCCGTGTCGATGACACCGGCATCGGAGTTCAGTAACGTACTGGTGCCATCGGCAAGGGGAATGAATAAATTCAGTGTGCCGGAAGAGTCGACGTACAGTGAAAGCGATCCGGACGAGGCATCTGCGGGCTCGTCCGTTGGTTGCTTGACAAAAACTGCATAGGGATTGTTGTCCGAAAAAGCCTCGACGTTTATAGCAGCCGTGATCGTTTGGGCAACATTACTATCCAGTATGTCGTTCTGGCCAACTGACATATAGGTCTCTTGGCCGCCGTCCAGGTAGGCAGCGTTGTCCAAACCCTGCGGCGAGGCGTTCACCGCGTTCTCCACATTGAAGTAACGACCGTCAATCTGATTGACTGTTCGATCCTCCATTCTCACGGTTGAAGCGTCGTTCATTAGCCACTGCGCATCGGCAGCAGGGCCAAAGGCAAGGTATAGCCCCGAGACCTCACCTTGAGTCAATGCACGATTGATGATTGCCACTTCGTCCAGTCGACCGTGGTATCCGGATTCTTTCGAAGGCGAGTTAGCGAGCACCCAGTTGCCCGATTCGGATCGAACCTTTGAACTGGTGGGCAAGTCTGATCGGGACTTGACCAGCTTCCCGTTAAGCATCAGTTGCATCTGGCCATTAGCGGCATCGAGCACCGTCGCGAAGTGATACCAACGTCCCGGTATGACGATTCCCGCATCGGTAGTGACTTCGTACTGGGCCGCTTGGCCTTGTAAGCCAATTGCCCAATGCAGGAAACCATTGCGTCCAACCCAGAACGTGTTTTCGCGATTCTCTCCACCATTGGTGTAATCGGTGGGGCCAGTTCCTGGGTCGCCCTGGAAGTAGACTGCCTGCCAATCGAAATCAGTGGTTTCCACCATGAACCAACCACTGACTGTTTGACCATCCAATCCCGTCGGCGTGAAATCAGCACCCTCGACATAACTATCCGTGCCACCGGTGAAACGGACCGATGTATTACCACCCACCAAAGCGCCAGTCTGCTTCAACTCGACATCCGTTCCATAGGTGCCGTTGTGATGATTACCAGACTGGTCAACGGCTTCGAGGCCCGAAGTCTCACCAAGTCTCCAGTAAGCATCCGGATCACGTCTCAGCACGCGATCGGGATAAGTTGGACGCTCCAAAAACTCCAAGGTGAAGGGATCGGCGGCTCCATCTGGATTCCCGATAACCTCACCACTAGGGGCATCAAGGATGATGGCCGCAGCTGTCAGCTGGGTAACCCGTGTCTGGGCAGACCCCGCCAGAAGATTACCACCCCGGGTGACCAGGTGAATCTGTCCTAATCCGGCATCGATGTCACCGCTGATGATCAGATCGGATCCATCAGAGTTCTTATTCTCCAGTCGGAATAGGCCAAGGCTTTGCCCAGAATCGGTCTCGGTTCCTGGCGCCCACTGATCTATGTCGATGGATCCGTCATCTGGTTTCAGGGTCAAGCTATCGGCCAGGCCGGCCTGATTTCCCAGACGAGGATCCAAATCGATCCCTTGGATTTCCATCGGCAAAAGCGATTCATTGGTCACCGAGACGCTCGCAGCGCTGGCAAGGGTTGGTGTCCCCTTTAGCACGCTGGAAGTGTTATCCTTGAGCATCCAATCATGCTCACCGACGCTTGTTTCAGCAGAGACCATGTATTTCAAAGCATCGAAGTTGTTCGCGCTGCTCTGGTAATTGATTGGATCAACGAGGATCAAGTCGCCCGCTTGGTACTGGTCGCCTGGCTTGATTGCTCCATTGTCCAAGGTGATTCCATCCGCGCTTTCTACGACTCCCTGGTCATCAATCATCAGATAGCGACGATCCTTAAAATGAACCGTTGCGTTGAAGTTAATTTCATTCAGCGTGTTGAAGATCTTACTGTCGGACCCGCTGTCATTCCTTGAACTGTCTTCGGGAATATCTTTGTAGTCAGATGAACTGAAATCATAGGCGTCGTTGTAATCAACGCGACCGTATGTGAGTCGCGTCTGGACATCGACATCTTCATGCAACGCGTCAAGCGTCAATGTATTGGCAAGGATTTCAACGTCTTGGTCAACGTCAATACGTGACTGCGTATCGACCCAGGTTTGCGTTCGCAGCGAAAACCACCCAGATTTACCACTGCGGTAAAAGTTGGCATGTGAATGAATATCAAGGTTGTCATGATTGGCACCAATGACGATTTCGTCTGATGCATGCAAGACAGCGTTATTATCGATAGTGACACTGGTGTCGTCGTAGAACCGACTGGTTGCCGTCGCTTTCTTAGTCATCAAGCCCGCACCCCGTACTTCAGAATAGGCCGACGCGGTGGCGTCCCTCACCGCAGCATCGACCATGATCGATCGAGCATGTAGATACGACGCGCCGATATCAATGGTGGTGGTCGATTGATCATCTTCGGTGCCAATTCGCACACCCAGATTTTTCCGGTCGTTTACTAATTTCGAATCATCATCGCCTGCGGTGTTGGCTTTCATCTCGCCACCGATACCACCCGCTTTGGCCTTGGAAACCATTTCGTCATCGAAACTACTGTGCGCCTCGATCTTGATCTCATTGCCTGCTGACAGACGAGCGAAGTCGTCCAGCAGTACCTCGGTGGTGTATTGATGCGTGACTCTCGACCATGAATTCTGTAGGGGAATGGCACCACCCCCTTCCGTAATTGACTCGGAGGACAAATTGTCTTCATTGGTCGCTGCGATCCGCAGGTCGATATCGGCGTGGACACTGCCGTAAATTTCAACTTGACTCGCCTCGTTGGCTTGCGTGCTGGCGGTGGAATTTCCACTTTCGACAACAATTCCCACAAAGGTGTTGTCAACATACGAGTCCGCGTTGGCGTGAGTTCTCGAGTTCAGATAAACCGTCTCACCCTGCAGTCTCGCGCCGGTTGCAATGCGAACACCGACATCCGGTTCACTGACAGCCAGAGCGCGTGGAACACCGACCCCGAACAAGCCACCACCACCGCCAGTGGTCACCGCCTTCGCCTCGCCATGATTGAGTCCGAGGTCAAACGGTGGTTGCCATCCCGGGCTAACAAAAGCGAAACTCTGGTCTCCCGCACCCTTTTCGGTGAGATCGACGATCAACTTGTGTCGCCCCTGTCCAGCATCTGTTAAGTCCACTCCCTCAGTCCCAAGGGTGCTTCCCCAACCTATTGTTCCTGAGTAGCCACTGCTGGTGGTGTCACTTCCTGATAGATCGATGGACGTTCTCGCAGTCCAATCTTGTAGGGTCGCCGCAAGTCGGAATGAGTTGTCAGATTCCTTGATGACGTAGTAGGACTGCCCCTCCAATAAACCTTCAATCGGTTGCTGATCGGCAGGGATGAGATAGTGGTTCACCGCGGACGATTTGCTCTCGCCGCTAATGGCGATCGGTGCCCCGCTCGGGCTATGGGAGAGCTGATATTCGTCTCCAGTCCCCGGGGTAACATAATACGCCTCACCCTCCTCTAATCCATCAATCAGCTGATTGGCAGTTGCACCGATCCATGCAAAACGTCTGGCAATCAATTCGGCTGTGTTCTGCTTTTCAGCGCTGTCAATGATTGCCAGATGACCGCCGCGATTTTCGGCATCTTCCTTCGCCTGTGCCCAGGTAAACGTTCCGGTAACGATCGAGTAGTCACCGTCTGTTTCCAGCAGGTATCCAGTCAGTTCACTCGTTGCAGATTGATCATTCCAAGTTCCGTCACTTCGAAGGTGGGCGTACCGTTCACCGTTTAACGAAGGTTCATTCGAGGCCCAGTTTTGATAGCCCTCCATTTCAACCCATTGAAAGGTACCTTCGTGATTTTCATCAGAGCCACCAATCCATACGCTGAAAGAATCCAACTTTGATTCAGCCAATTGCTGATCGCTGCTATTATTAATGGTCGCAAGCTGCCCACCTCTCGCCTTGGCATCCTGGAACGCGGCATTCCAATCGAAATTACCTGTGATGAGCTTGAAGTCTCCTTCTTGCTCCAGAAGATAGCCACGTAGCTGCGTCGCACCATTGTTATCGTTCCACTGTCCTTTGTAGGCTGGGTCGGCGTACATCTGAATGTAGTTTTCGTTGCCGTTGAAGTTGTTCGGTTCTTCGGGGTACCAGTTCTCATACGTCAACGCCGTCTCTACCGGCTCGGTTAATGGACGTCCGTTCGGTGTTGTTTCGGTATCAACCCACCTCCAGTCACCCGCAGTTTCATCTTGACTGGCGCCAATCCAAAGCAGCAATCCAGTCGAAGCGGTTTTTAACACCGCGAGAGCAGCTTCGTTTTCCTCCTCAGAACGAATGGTTGCCAGCCAACCACCCTGACTTTTCGCGTCGGCTCTGGCGTCCTCATAGGAGCCGCTGAACGGGATGTACGTAAACTGCTTGGACTCAACCAACCACGGATGCTTCTGATCCTCACTGACATCGTTCCAACGGCCAGACTCGGCATACATCAGTAACTGGGTTTCACGATTGATTAAACCCGAATCATTCGGCTCACCGTCAGCCCAAAAACTCTGGTAGCCATCTTCTTCGTCTCCCTTGGACTTTCCATCCCAGAATTCCTTACCACTTTCTTCCTCCGGACTCAGCTCGGTCCATACCCAATGGCTTCGATCATCCGCATCCGAGCCTCCCAGGTAAACATTTTGGTCACCGATTGCCTGCTTGGCTTGCTCCCACTCGTCCGTGCTAGTGATCGTCGCAGGCCAAACGCCGTTCCAGTCATTCACAGCACTACTGAATTCATCCCCTTTGGATTCGAATGGAGAAACTTGAAACTGCGGGCGTTCGAGGATGTAACCGCTGATGGTCTGCGTGACCAAGTAGTTGTTCCAAGTTCCACCATCCACCATCACGGAAGCAAATTGGGTATCAATGCTGGTGGGTGCGTTGGCATTCCAGTTTTCGTAAGGTGGGTCCGCTGTGATTTCAATCCCTTGAGGCCAGAATGGCTGATCACTTGTCTCTTCGTATTCATTGGGCAGCCAGAACCACTGCGCATTGGTTGCGTTTGCTGCATACACCACCTGCTCACCCTTGCTTAGAAGCTCGGCGTCCTTCGCAGGGTTGTCGATATTGAACGTTACATTCTCGTCGTGGGGCGTGACCGATTCCGTATCGGCGTTCACGTCCAACGCGTTAAACTGCAATGGCCTCGCGGCCCGGTAAGTCACAACTTGTCCGTCGACAAAACCATGTGCGTCAATATTGAGAACGCTGTTTCCGTCGACATCATCACCAACCGCCGTGCCATCAAAATCGATCGGGGACCCCGGCAGCGTATCAGGGTGATTGAGTTTCAGCACGTTCTCCGAAAGATCGATCTCTCGCACCAGGTAGGTCTCACTGTCAACCAAACCGCCGATTGGAATCACTCCCGCGTCATAAATCACTTGTGTCGCGGGTGCAAAATTGGTGTAGGCGCCGTCCAAAGCTTCGCCATACAGACCGCCCCGCCAGAATACCTCACCGGTGTCATTCCAAACCCAGGTTCCCTCCGAATCGAAATCGTTGCCACCCAGCCACGCCTCGGTGATCTTTTCGCTGATCATGTAGGCTTTGATCGCTTCATTATCCGCTGGGGTAAGTTGTTCCGCTAAAACGCGACCCTTGCTCTTCGCATCGGCAACCGCCTCTCGGAAATTCCATCCCGTATCTCCGGTCGCTGGTTCATGCTTGAATTCCCCGGATGCATCTTTGTAAATGTAGGCGGGCAATTCATCCAACGTCTGCATATCGATCCAGTATCCGGACGCTGTGATCGCCAGTGCATCCTCGCCAAACTCGCCGCCATCGTTCGGCTGGGCACCGTAGAGGTAATGTGGGTTCTTGAATCGCAATTCATCGTTTAGCAGGTTGACCGAATCGCTATTTGGCGAAGCGACCACGTAGTAGTTCAACGTCTCGTCACTGCTCTTGGCGACCCAAGTACCGTCGGCATGCTCACTCGAGCTCTCAATGGCGGCATAATCCAATCCGACCAGAGTCGTATCAGGGCTCCCTGCGGCCCAATCGGAATAGGCTTCCACCGACTGACTGTCAATCCAGAAGACGACATCCTGTGAACCCGGCAGTTCCCAAACCCATGTACCGTTGTCTTCCCGATCCGTGCCGCCGATCCATGCCTCGTACCCCTCCGGCAGTAACGAGAGCACCTCGTTGTTTGCCGCCTCACTTGTAACGGAAGCCAAGCGACCTCCAGCCAACTCGGCCAGTTCAATCGCCTGATGCCAAGTGATCGGTGTCTCTGAATGATAGACCGAGAGTTCGGTCCCGGTCACCAGAACGCTGCCGAGTCGGATGGTTGTGGCATCGCGAGGAATTGCACGATAAATCTCACCAGGTGTCAGCCCGCCGACAGGATCCGTATTCGAGGCATCACTGGAGTCGTATTGAATTGCATCCCCGTAGCCCAAACCGTGTTCCGTGGTGAATTCGATGGTGTTTGCATCCAGACCATCGGCATTCGCATCGACACCCGTTTCTGCGTCAAAGACGGATGCCGTGGGCCGCTCCATCAAGCGACCGCCAACGGCGTCAATCAGTAATTCGCCACCGCTGTGAACGGAGGCGAATCCAACATTCACGTCCACGGTAGGTGCGACGGTTGCGAACGAATCACTTGCAGATACAGTGACCCCGCCGATATTCAATTCGCGTTCATTCCCGTCGGTTTGATCCGGTCCCAATAACGCCTCGGCGCTACTAATCGATTCGGCTCGCAAAACGACTTGAGTGACCCCGTCGATCTGTGCATTCCCCTGAACCTCCGTCGTCACAACGGGTTTCGCTTCGGAATAAATATTTGCCACGTTAATGGATAGGACCCCACCATCTCCACCACGCATTTGAGTGGTCGCCAAGTCATTGGAGATCGCATTCGCAATCACCTTAGCACCCTCCAGTGTGGACCGATCGATCGACGTCGTTACTTTTGGCGAAACCTGGACTTTCTGAGACACAACGTCCACGGCGATAACCGCCGCGGTGTGAGCATTGACGCTGGAAGTCGCATCCACATCCGAGACAGCGTTGATGACGACACCACCGAGCGGCGCGAGAACTTGACTTCCATTGATGATCGACGCTGAAATGCTCGGACCACACTCATCCCCATCATCGCATCCTTCGCTGCGATAAATTGCATCAAGGTTGGTGTTTCCCACCGCAGCCACCAAAGCAACGGCTGTGGTCGTGGCTTCCGGAAGCAACTCCGATCCCCCAAAGGCATTAACCACAACATCCTGCTGATCGGAAGTCACAGAAGAATCATCGATGAAAGCACTGATCGCATTTGTGTTAATCACTTGAGACTTGGTTAACGCCACTCCAATCGAGATCCCATACGCGATACTTACCGAAACGGCTTTTGTGTCGGTCCGCAGCTTGGCGTTGTCAGTAGCTGAGACGTGTACTCCGTCGGCAGCCTTCACGGAGGCTTGCTCAACACTCGAGGTAATCTCCATTTCCGTGATTGACTGCGAGGTACTGCCGTCTGCCGATACCGAAAAACCTGCTGGTTCAGGGATTGACAGGGCCACGCTCACGCCATAAGCAGGAGAAATGGAATCAAGATTGATTTCGTCATCTTCGTTTATGACCTCTGTGAAGACCTCGATCGCGCCACCTGCATTCACCGAGGTTTCACCGCCATCACCCGTTCCGATCGACGCACTCAGAACACCGCCAAGTGTCGTGACAGCTTTGGAAACCGCAACGGCACCCGACACCGCGGCTGTTCCAACTGCTGCCGCAACATCGATCGCTCGCGTCAACGTCAGGTGTTGCGGATGTGTGCTCGCGACAATTTTAAGATCGCCATCAATGTCAACCTCCGCATCTCGAACAACCGAAACGACATGGTTTGTCACGGTATTGTCGGAAACGGCACTCGCGGCGTTCAATGTCACTTGAAGCGAACTGGAATAACTGAAGTCAGCGCCCACCGAATTGTTATTGGAGACAAGCACACTCTCATCAATCGCCTTGATCTGGATGTCACCCGGCAGATCGATCACTGCAATTCCGTCTCGTGCGTCGTCACCGAGCACACCAGCAAAAATGTCATTGTCTAACCAGTTGCGAGTTGTCGAATACGGAATCTCGAGCGTTACATTGAATCCCTTGCTATTCGCTGTGACGCCTAAGTGCCCAACGATCGCAAGTGCGGAAACCTCGGATTCATCCGTTGCCTGAAGGTTCAGCATGAATGCTGGTGCAGTATTCTCCGCAGCAGTGATCCCTTCCAAATACTCGATACTTCCACCCTCGACGTAGGCCTTTGCTTCGCTCTCAATAATATTGAGACTGAAGGTACCGAGAAAACCAAGTGATACCGTCTGAGCAATGCCGACGTTCAAGGAACTGCTACTGCCGACGGCGTGAATTGCACCGGCGTTTGTTGCAGTCACATCAATCGCTCGCACATTGGTGATCTCACTGTTAAGGATCACCGCATGAGAGTCCACAGCAATTTCGTTGGACGTATATGAAATTCCGACAGCAGCGCTAACGACCGTGGTCGACAAGTCAACCGAGAGGTCGATGTCATGCACTTGGGATATGACGGAAGTCTCGTTGTATGCGGCTTCGCCTTCACGTTCGAATGAAGTTGCACTCGCATTGATGGTGACAGCATAAAGATCCCCCAGTGGATCTTCGGCAACGTCGATGGTGCTGTCTTGGATACCCGAGGCATTCCGGATTCCGATCGCCGTGCGTTTTCCCTTTTGGTCACGCTTGTTATCAATCTTGCCAACCACATTGATGGCAGAAGCACCGACACCATCGATTGCAAACACGGAGGAACCGCCACTGCTAAAAATCACGCCGAGACTGACTGCAACGGAAACCGCCTTGAGGCGTGGGGCGAACTCACTGGCAAGGTGGATGTCGCCTCGGGCCTCCAACGCGTCAACCCCAACCAGCATCGCTTCACTGAAACTGTCCTCACTGATTTCATTGAGACCGAAGGCGAGGCCGACGGCAACACTGACCGATGCGCCTGATTTATGGATTGAGATAAAACCCTCGCCAGCGATTGCTTTGATGTCAGACTGGTTTTTGCTCTCAGCGGTGATTTCGCCCACATCATGCAGAGTCACTCGTCCCGTCCCACCTTGCTCCGGATCGCGACCGATGGTCGCACGCGATCTGCTTGAGAACCGGTTAATTGCAATCGACCCGACCGTTTGCACATCAACTGCTTTCACACCAAAACCGAGCGACGGAGTATTTGGAAACTCCCCGGATCCGGCGATTGACCAGGCTTCAATGTCTGGTTTTTGCAATGCCTGAATTTCAACCACATCGGTCCATAAAGAGACCCCCGGTTGGATGTTCGCTAGCGTTTCAATGGTGATGTCATTGACTGCGGGTGAGACACCGATACCAACCCCTACCGTGGCCGATCCAAAACTAAAGGTGGCAGCGCCGCTGCTGGCATTGATTGACCGATCATTCGTAGATTTCAGTTCGAGGTCGATCGCGTGCTCACCTTCGATGTGATAAGAACCATGTTGCAGTGGCTGCAGATAAGCATGCGCGCGATCGATCATGGGATTGGATGCCCACGAAAAGGCCGCATTCAACGCAAACTCCGGCTTGTTCAGCTGAGAGATCCCCAGGGCCACCGCAACCGCCAGCACATCTCCGTAGCTTGCGGTTTCAATCGCAAGCGACCCCATGTGCCACTCACCTTCGGCCTGCCCCTCGGCAATGATTGCTGCCCCACCAACCGTTGCTTGGGTGGTTAATTCAAGCTCGTTCACCGCGACAGCGGCGGTCATTGCCACCGCCGCGGTTTCACTACTGCTCCCATTCCAGGAAATGGCCGTTGCACCAGCAATCGTTAAGAAATCGGTCGAATTGTGTGCGGCTACCTCGACTGCCTCATGCACCGATAGCTCTCCGTGCAAATCGATCCTTGCCAGCGTCTCGTCGGTGGCGACATTTACGGCCGCGTCACCGGAAATCCCGAAGTGATTTTTTTTGCTGATCCCAACGGGGTTGTTTTCTTTGCTGAATGATCCGGTAGCTCGGTTTCCGCCGTTGCTGATAGCACCAACCACCGACACGGTGGTCAACTGACCCAGGTTTTCACTCTCAACCACCAAATCGGCAACGCTGATTTCTGATTCCTCAGCGGTGTAAAGATTTGCGTTTGTCGATCTCGAATGGATGAAGTCGGTCGGATCATGCCATTGTTCATCAGGAAGCTCACCAAGGAATGCACCTGTCTGTCGATCCATGACGACGGTACTCGCGGACAACCCCAAGCCCAAGGTATCGCCCCAGGCTATCCCACCGGCGCCGACGCTGTGCAACGCATCATTTTCCGCAGTGATGTCAAGAGCGCCTTCGGACTCGATGTTAGCCCCCGTTTCCACGATCGCAACCGTGTAGCTGTCTTCGACCGTCGCTCCCTGACTTGCCGCGATACCAAATCCCTCGGAGTCAACGCCGGACTGCGTGAAGTTGAATGTCTTGTCCGCAGTACGAGCTTCGACAACCACTCCCTCGCCATGCTCCTGTCCCGTCGTCACATTCGCACCCGATTCGATCATGGCGACGGTGTGGTTTGTCATTAATTGCTCAATCAAAGACAGTCCGACACCAGCCGTCTTCGATTTGTTCCCCGTCAATGAGAAGACGTTACCTACCGAATTAAAATTCGAATCCCTTTTGTGAGACGCCTCAGAGAACCCGTCAATGCTGAAATTCAGATGGATCATACCGGCCAAACCAACCAGCAGCAGATCCGTATCCGCAACCACTTTGACCACACTCTCTTCAAACGTCTCTACGGACGGAACATCAACGACGCTGACCCCTTGATTAATCTGAGCCCCGGATTCGATTACCGCATTGGAGTGGTTGTTGTAGGTGGCAGCGCCTACGGAGAAAGTAAACGCGTAAGCGAATGAAGGATCCGGTGCCGGATCCAACGGATCCAAAATATCAGCAAAGGTGTATTCTTTGTCCGAGGCCTGAAACGCCTGGCTCTGGGCCCAGGTGTTCAGTAACTCAGCAAACCCGAACATCTCCTCACCCGCGATCTGTGAATACCCTTTCAAGAACGTATAAAATGGCGTGCAAGCGGTTGTTGTATCTCCGTCGACACAATCCTTGAATCCTCGGAAGGGAATAAGATCTTTCCAGTCCACCAACCTCGGGTACTCGACGACGGATTTCACTTCCAACTCACCACCGGCATCGATTCGCGCATGGCTACCAACGATGGCTTCGGCGCGATTGTTGGCGTCGGTGTAAGCGAATGCGGTGGCGATAATGAATTTTTTGCCACTTTCCGGCATGGAGTTCGCAAGTGCGTGTGTTTCGATTTTCTGATCAATGGCCGCTTCGACCACCACATCATGATGAGAAATCAAGACGGCTTCAGCATTCTCCGATTGTCCAACCGTGGCGGTGACGTCGTGTGCCCCGATCTTGTTCCAGGCGACTGAGGCCAAAAAGTTCCAGTTGTAATGACCTTCTTCACCTTTGCCCGCAGCACTGTTATGGGTCGGATCGGCATGACCCAATTTTTGATTTTTAATGTGGCGGACTGCAACTTCCGGTCGAGTTACATAATCCGCCAGGGTCGGGTGATGACCAACCAAAGCTCCCGCGGTCTTCGCCGTCTCTGCCTCCAGTTCCGCGGAAATTCTGATACCTTCGACCGTGATCCCCTCGGTGGTCGAAAGGGAATATGGAGCGGCTCCCGCTTCAATCAGCGAATCCAAAGGCTGAGCCTCAGCCTGATAGGCCGCCGGCGGTGACTCGGTTAGACGCAGGCTATTGGGGCCTTGAACCACGGCATAGTAAGTCATGCCAAAGTCCAACCCCTCGATTTCGAGATCGAAAACGGAGACCGTCGAATCGACTTCCATTCCATGCTCCGAACCTGTGCCGGCAGCCGAGAAGCCTAGGTAGTTGCCCGCCAATGCATCCGCTTCGGTTGCGGCAAGTTGGACCCAAGATGTCGGCTCGCCTGCTGCATCTTCGATTCGAATTGCAAAATAAGTCTGGCCGTTTTCGAGGCCGCCAATCGCAGTGCCCCCACCGGTCAGGTAACGCACTGGATCGCCAGTTGACACGCTGAGCCCTTGCACGCGAATCCGATCCGCATCGATGTCGACCGGAGGGACTTCGAGTGGATTGAATACCAAAATCGGATCGGTGCGATTTGCAATTTCAACATCCGGTATCACTCGAAAAACATGCATGCCTGTGCCGAGTGTTGCACCTTCGGACAGTTCAATCGTTTGACCCGGCAAGGCCGTCGTATTGGCATAGGTCAATCCCTCAACGGGGCTTAGTTGGAAATGATCTGCGTCGATGACGATGACATCGTATGTTTCCGCATCTGCAAGTCCGCCGATGGGCTCACCGCCGCTGGTCTGGTAATTCACCTGCCGGCCAGAGGTCATGCCGTGGTCGATGACCTCAACGGTGTTTGCGACCGTATCCACAACAGGTGAAGATCGATCTGCCTCAAACTGATAGACGAACGTTTCGTACCGAACCGCTTGGTTGGTGTGCGACTCTCCCACACTCAAGAGGTCCACCCAGCCTTCGCCTCCGCCGGCTGCCAAGGAAGCGTTTTCGAGACTATCGGCGACTCGAAAACGATTGGCATCCAGACGCACCGCGTAGTAGGTCTGTCCCTCGACCAAGCCCCCAATCGCCGGTCCGGTTTTCAATTCATATGTAAAGGCTTGACCCGTCCACAGTTCGTGATTTTCCGAAACAATCCAGTCTTCTTCAACATCCGTGTTCTGAACGACGAATCGATGTAACGATTCTGTAGATCCGGTCGCTCCGGAAGTCAATTCCACCGCGCCATCTGCAATGCTGACATAGTTGGTAAAGAGATCACGATTCCAACCCGTGTCGGAAGACCGGGACAATTGAATCTCGAACTCGCTGACAACGATCACATAATAACTCTCACCCGAGACTAAACCGCCCACGGACTGGTTCCCCTGTCCCCCACTGTTCGCATCGGCTTGATACAACACCCGTTGACCGTCCAGGAGTCGGTGCGCTTCGTTGAACAAAATGCTGTTGTTGCCGGTGTCGACCGCATTCCACTGAACGGTTCCACCAGGATCAAAGTAAACGGCGCGTCCCGAATCGACGCTGATCAATTGTTGGGTTCCAGATTCACTCGCGTCGACTAATTCAATTGCTACGTCAGGTGTGTCAGGACTCGCAAGTTGGATCGACCACTGGTCGACGCGGATGATGACGTACTCTTGACCAACCAGCAATTCGTCATGCTCTCCAACCAGGATCGCAGCAGAGTCTTCACCATCCTGATTTGCCGTTGAATAACGAACCCGTTCACCATGCTCGAAACCATGGTTGGGAATCGTCATCACGAAGACACTTGAATCCAGGACCGGCTGTCCAAAATCGATCGTTCCCGGGGCATCGAAATCGATCGACCTGCCATCCGCATTGAAAACAGCGGTGCGGTCGATTAGGCGTTTGAATTCAATCGACGGATCCGGATCATACAGAAGCGGATCGCCCGTTTGGATTCCCGTTGTATCCATATGAATTACACCGGTTTCCGAGTCGAGATCCGTGTACGGTGAGAACTCTTTATGCTCGCTTACGTAGGTCAAGAAATGGCGTGTGCCCACGCCGGGACCAGTCATCTCAACGCCGATACCATCAAGTGCATCTCGCTCATTGACCGCTAATTTGATCTGGCTGGGATTGTCTCCATCAACAATCGCGTAATAAGTCGTACCATCAAACAGGCCGTCGACCGGTTCGCTGTCAATCGGATTTCCTTCAGCATCGGTGACAAACACCTCCATCTGATATTCGACCGCCTGCCCAGTAACGAGCGGATTAGACACGATCGGTTCATCGGCTTCTGGTGTATCACCGACGACCAAAACCCCCTTCTCCGCCGAAAGAACGAGGGCATTGACACCCGGAGCGAAGTCTTGAAGTTGAGGGTCGAATGCAATGGTTTGATAAGTAGAAAGCGTTTGGATCGCTTCCGTGTCGCCTTCGGGCGCTTCCAAATCTAAAGGTTGCACCAGATAAAGTTGGATTGTGTTGGGATCCACAACGTGGACACGGACCTCATCCCCTGGAAGGATACCAACGATGTCTTCCGAGATTTTCGGTATCGGGTCAGCGTCAGACTGCAAATCGAGAACCTGCCCCTCTACAAAACCATGATTCGCAATGGTGATTGTGTTGGTGGTCGTATCAATGTCAGACGCCTCGAAAGTTTCTGACTGTATCGGGGCCCCCTGCGCAGCAATGGTCCCATCGACACTTGCGTGGACGTTCGTGCTGTCAGTACCAAAGGCAAATACCAAGGCGCCGTATCCGTCGTAATAGGTCACTGACGAAGCATCACCTTCGTTGATCACTTCACCGTTCGCTTCGAAATTTACGTTTCCAGCGGCAATGATGCTGGAGGTGGCATCGAGCGTCGACGTAATATCAGCATCGGAAAAGGTTAGTGATATCGAACCACCGCCACCGAACTGATTCGCCGGACCATTCTTGCTGATGTTCTGCGTTGTCCTGGCGGTGACCTCTGAGGCGACGGTTCCCTCCGATGAGACATTGACGCTTCCAAACTCGGATCGAATAAGACTTTCGTTCTTGATGCTCAAATCGGAAACACCGGTGGCGATGGCGACACCAACACTCAATGTGTTTAGCGCGTCCCATCCCCTGCTGGTGGAAGTTTCAGGTTTAACTCTTAGAATCCCGCCGCCCTGATTATCCGCCCAGCCAGGTTTGGCGGCGATCGCTTTGACTTTTGCTTCTGTTTCGTTCTTGCTCTCAATCACGATATCGCCGGCAGCTTCGATCGTACTTCCGTCAATGGTCAGGAAGGAGCTCGCTTCGCGAATTGCTACACCGCCGGGCAATCCACCTCCGGTAAGAAATCCAAACAGCGTCGAGGGAAGCGCGGCGACCAAAGCCTGTGCATCTGGACCTCCGTAATTCGGTGTCCAGTCACTTTTATAAGCAACCGCGGGATATGCTCCGATTGAAAGATCCTCACTCACCGCTTCGATTGTCACCGATTCACCATTGATGACTGCATCTTGGATCACGATTTCGGAGCGAATGTTATCCTGCGCAAAAACCTGTTTGGTCGATTTTTGAGAAATCTGCTCGGTGACCAATTCAATCTCACCCGCGTGAATCGTCAGGTGATCATCCGCGAAAAAGTCTGCGTCTTCATTGGCCTCTGAGTTTACGGGGCCGATGGTCAGCTTCGAAGATTTGTGTCCAATGGTTCCCCCAAAGATGTTGGTGGTGTCAGCAATCTCTAGGTTCAGTGATCCTTCGTCCATTACAACATCGCCGACCACGCTCAAATCGATCGATGAAGTCACATCAAGATGAGTGCCAGGTGTTTCGATGCCAGCCAAATAAACCACGGCACCGGATTTGTCGATGGTATCGGCTGAGAACTTGAGACCTGTGCCGACTAAAATCGTAAAGTCTTTATCGAGCGAAACCGTCTTGCCATCGAAGGTACTGCTCCATCCATCGTTCGGATCGGTTTTGTATTCAAGCAAATACTCGCCAGGACGCGTGCGGAGATAGACGGATGCGTCCGAACTTTGTACGTCAATCCTCAGCTGGTCACCAGCGTCATTGACTGAAAAATTTGCCGCCAGCAGATGCCGTTTCTCCAGCAGCTCCATTTCGAGCCGTCCGCGTCGAATGCGTCGATGCGCATTCCGCAAACTTTTCTGACGACGTTGACCAACGGTACGATTACTGCTCAGGAAACGAATCAGAGACATGGTATTAACTTAATAAAAAACGAACAGCTCAGAAACAACGGAAAACGAGAGGGTGCACTACTCAGCCGAACACCGATCCAAGTAATTAACTCCAAGCTGGAAATCTAAAACATCGTGCAGCCAACTGCTACGAGACTCGATCACTCCGAGCCTCGGCTCAGCGAAACCTCAAAGCGAAACCTCAAAGCGAAACCTCAAAGCGAACCCCCAAAGCGAACCCCCAAAGCGAACCCCCAAAGCGAAACCTCAAAGCGAAACCTCACACTCTCGGCCGCTAACCCAACGCTTTCCGCACTGAGGCGGCGGTAAAGCTCACCCTGCTAAGCGGAAAGAGTCTAATTCAATGGGTTGCCCAGTACAATGTTCTGCAATCTTTTTCGACAAGCCTGCTGCCCTTGCTGAACTCGCTGACAAAAGCTGCCCTCACCAGCGGATGCAGCAGTTGCATCAACGTCTTGCGAGTGACCGAATGAATGCACAAGACGCGTTCTCTGCTGAAACGAAGCCGCAGCCCACACGGCACCTTAACGCCAACACTTTGCTTTCCATTAGTCTATGGCACGGATCAGCTACCCCCCACTTGTCTCCCCCCCAAAAAATTCGCAGCAACACAGCGGGAGAAAAAAAGCGAGTGTTTTCTAATTCCAAGAGTCATGTCCAAATCGCATCAAAAAGTAGCGGAAGTTAGTAATGGAAATTTCACGACACGACGAACTCACACGCTTGCTGAATCAGCATGACTCAGAACTGATCCGGTACATCACGGCAGTTCTACAAATCGCACGGACGCTCGTGACATCATGCAGGGATATCCTGCCTTCCACTGGAACAAAAGTTTGCAACTTCGATTCGTACCGGGCATTAGCATTTTTGGCTTTCGGAATTGTCAAAATCGAGATACGCCGATCTTTTCAAACTCTGCGTGAGGGTCTCATTCAAGTGAAAGACAAGCTTCATGGTTGTGAAAGGAACATCGGATGACCGGCAAGGATCTGGGTGCACCTCTCTTTGCATTTGCAAAAATGCGTAAGCGATTTTTCAGAACACCAGACGCAGGTGGTAGACGGATACAAGAGGCTAGAGCAGACCAGCCATGAATTGCCTCATCTCACAGAGCAAATCCTAGACGCTATCTACAAATAACAGCAACGAATTCGTCGCGTCTTACTTGACTGCATCAACTCAAGGATGGGAACTGCCGAATGACACCTCCCTGGCAACCGAAAGCTGGCAAACAAAAGGCTGCAACAACTGACCCTGCTGCAACTTGATGCCATCGCAAGCCAAAAACAGGTCACGAAACGCTGATCACAGCTTGAGACTTGCACTGACGTACGCTTTTTTTACTCAGGATGCATCACTTCCAATCCAGTCTATTGAACGGTGATTGCAATGGAACGCTATTCGGCTCATCTAAACAACGCGTCCTGACAGTGATGTTACGTCTGGACAGTTCACAGCCCTCGCACCAACGGCGACGCTATCATTTCATAACGGAACCCAAAACGCTTGCCATTGCTCTTCTCCTTGGTTTGCTGTTCATCCTCCGCTCTCAATCGCCGACCGCGATCGAGGCAAGAACCGTCCAGGGAGCGGTGCGTTGGACCGCAGATGATGGATACGTCATCGAGAAAGCAACCGCATGTCAAATACTCACCGGGGCCCTATCCCCACAACATCCGCTGACTCAAAAACCACGCTTACATTCCGCGACGCCCAAGTCGTTTAAACGACCGGTAGCTTAGTACTCTCGATCAGAAACAAGGCCCAGAGACTTCTGCATCTCGGGCAAGGCATCGTCTCTGCAAATTTCACGCGTCAAGGAACCAACAGGCCACTGAAGTTGCGCACCCCAACCACAAATCTCGCGGTCCTTGCAACCCGATTCGACGTCGTCTCGAATTCGGGAGGGACTAAGTTTATTAATCGACAAGGAGCCATAAACGCGGAACGCACTTCCGAAGGCCAATCTTTCAAAGTGGAAGCCGGACACTCCACCATCAACGCAAGAGACGCATTCCATGCCTGAAATCACAACGAATCAACCTGCAAATGAATCGCCAATCTGGAGCAGGACCACAAACAGGGAGACTCCGAATTTGTCTCAGAAATCCATAGTCTAGACAAGCGGATCGGTAACGAACTGATTTAAGGAAACCTTACCAAGGAACAGATCAATGCTGTGGATAGAGAACACTTTGCTGCTTCGATAGATGTAGAAGGCCTCTTGAAAGCCCACCCCAACCAGATCAAGGGGAGGCGAAACTGGAGATCCGATCTCCATTGTGTCACTCGGCTTCAACCACAACCAACCAACATCAGCGTTAATTACCCAACGCAGTGTCTTGCAAGTACGAGGCACAAGGCACGTTGAAACTGTGCTAAACATCGGCACCAAAGTCTTCGGGACAACGGGCGCTGACGCATCTCATTTCGTAACATCCCACAAGATCGCAGGCGATTTCAATCGGGGGGGTCTCCGTTTCAGAGATGAAGTAATTACGTGACCGCTCCGGGAAAATCACGCCTGCTGGCACGGTAATCTTTATCCGGCACTACTTTCCATCACATCCGAATTGCGAATCCATCATTTACGCCGTATCATCGAATCGAGACACGGACTGCTCGTACGCGTTTGAGAATGAATCCTTTCCTTCGCTTGCACATATTTCACTTGCAAAAACCGAACACAATGATGACACAATCAATTAAGACTTCAGTTGTATTGTTTGCGGCATTTTTCATTTTTGCTACCACACAAAGCATCTTCTCGTCTTCTTGCGATGCACAAGAAATTAAATACGAAGACCGCATCGGATCAAACAAGGGATTCGATATGTGTGAAGACTTTCGTTTCAAGCGAATCACAAAACTGGTCAGCACCGGCAAAATTTCCAAGCAGCAGGGCTACAACATCTGGAAACGCATCCGCTCAGACAAAGATGCCGTAAAACGGATCCTGTCAGAGGCAGTCGCCGCTCGGGAACTATCACAGACGCAAGCAGATCGGTTGCTTCCGCTAGTGGACATGGAAATGACCTATTTCGATAGTAAGCATGGTCGGTTTGGCCAACCCAAAGAGCTTAGGCAGGGAAAGTTCAGACATGGAGAGATCACCGCGGAAAACCGCGCGTCCCTCTACAAACGCTTGATCACCGCAAATCAAGACGGAGAAATTCATGACTTCGATGTAGCTTCAATGATGAAGCAACTCTACGCTGGCTTTGACGAACAAACGGCACCCGTCGAAGAAGTTGCCAAGTACCGGGGAGCATTGAACCCTCGAATTGCGCAAAGCGGATCGCAGGCTCGTGTTCTTCAGTCAGCGCAGATGCAACGCACCCAACAAACAGATAAAGGGTATGCGGCACGCAGCTACAACAAAACAAAGCTTCAGATATCGGACCCTGCTGACTGGATAAAGAACCTTGAAAAACCAATCTACTCCGGGCCTCAACCAGGCGAAAAGACCCTGCCGTTGACAGTTCTTAACCTACGTGGCGCCCAAGCCGGCCAAGAATTCGATCCGGTCGAACTAGCAGGCGACAAACATCACCTGATGTTCTTTGTAAGTCAATCTCGAACCTTTGGCCGCTTCCTTGGACAACTCAGGACGCAATTGCAGGCCATTGAGGACAACTCAAAAAAGGCTTGGGCCATGTCAGTCATTGTAAGCACCGATGATGTCAACGAGGCAGAAAAGAGCTTTGCAGTCCTGGACCAACGATATCCAAAAAACCTTGTCGTTGGTTTGTCAAAAGACGGGGCTGCCGGACCACCTGCTTACGGATTGGACAAAAACCTGACCGCAACGGTCATCGTTGCAAAAGACGGAATTGTTCTGCACAATCTGCCCTACGTTGGCAATGCATTTTATACGCAGCCCCACATACTGGGAGCGATTGCAGACGCAATGAAGATTGATCACGAGACTCTCAGAAAATATATCAGTGATAAACCCGGTGACGCCGCGGCCGCATACAGTCGAAAATCCCAGAGCCGAACCGGCGGGCCTGCCAACAGCCTTCGTAAACAACTCGTGCCGCTGATTGAAACCCAAACAATCAGTCGCGCTGATGCGGGAGAAATATTGCAACTTGCCAAAACGAAAGCGGCCCTGAAAGCGAAACTTGAAGAGCTTGTCAGGGAAAAAAAACTCACCCGTGACCAAGCCATGGAACTGTTGAACGAACTACCCGCGAATAGTGCCAAACTACGCGGCGAACAGTAACGCTTCACCGCAACGCTTCACCGCCACGATTCTCCGCAACGCTTCACCGCATCCTCGTCCTTCCCGCTTGATGGCAAACAGAACAGCGAACAACTGACATGATTAAGAGCACCTATGCAGGCTTAGTACTCGGGTCACTAGTTCTGGGCCTCTGCAACACCGGGATGTCGATGGAGCCACCCCCCCAGACCTCGGACCAAAAATCGGACCCAAGATCAACGGAAACCAAACACACCATCGACTTTATCAATGATTTGATTCCGATGATTACGAAGTTAGGATGCAATGCTGGAAAATGCCACGGCTCGGCGATTGGCCGCGGCGGTTTCAAGCTCTCGCTCTAC
>NZGD01000042.1 GCA_002690925.1 Rhodopirellula sp. | reverse complement strand
GGTACCAGTTCAGTGGTACCAGTTCAGTGGTACCAGTTCAGTGGTACCAGTTCAGTGGTACCAGTTCAGTGGTACCAGTTCAGTGGTACCAGGCTCAGGGATTTGCTCGTTGTCTTTTGTGCATTGAATCCGGATTCGCTTTGGTAGATCAGAGCAGTCGGGCCACCAGCGGGCTGCCACCAATTGTTGGCCGTCTTTGTCACCTGTCGCTTTTTCAGGGTAAGCGAGGGCGGGCTTCCGCAGGGGCGGTTTAGCTTCGCATTACCGCTGAGACATTCTCCACCGCTACTGGGGTGCTCGGCGAGGCATTTCAATCGGCTTTTGCCGGTCTTTGAAGGGTTTGGTTTCTGCGAGAACCTTGTTTTTGCGAAGATTCTTGATGTCAAGGTCAGTTTCTTGTGAAACCAGTCTTGTTTCACCAACCAGAATTTTCCTAGTTTCCCGCCATGGAACGACTTGCAGTGAGTCGATGTTTGTTCGCTTTCACATACGAGAGCAGTCCTCGTGGGAAGGATCCTTTGCGTGGTTAACCAGAAGGGAGGCGTTGGTAAAACTACCACCGCTGTGAATCTCTCTGCGGCCCTCGCCCTTTCGGGGCAGCGAACGCTGCTTTTGGACATGGATCCTCAATGCAATGCCACGACATCTCTGGGATTGCAACCTACTGAGGGGCACGCCTTGGTGAATGATGAACCTATAAACGCTAGCATTGCAGAGACTGGCTGGGCGGGGCTCTCGATGGTCCCTGGAAGCCGGACCTTTCATGATATTGATAAGTTGGCAGAGGGTGGAGACCGGGTGTCAGGTCGCGTGCGTCGACATTTAGATGATGCGATGCAAGACAACGAATTTATCTTGATTGACTGCCCGCCGAGCGTTGGGGATTTAACGCAAACGGCTTTGGCGGCGAGTACTGAGGTTTTGATGCCGATTCAGTGCGAGTACTTCGCGATGGAGGGCCTGACTCAGTTGATCCAGACGATCAAACGCGTGATCATCGCGACAGATGGTCGGCTAACTTTTGGGGGGATCCTGTTGACGATGTACGATCCTGCCTTGGAACTTACACGCGAAGTTGATGAGGAAGTAAGAGACTTCTTCGGCGACATCGTATTTGATAGCGTTGTGCCTCGTGATGTTTCGTTAAGCGAAGCTCCGAGTCATGGCAAACCTGTGTTTGGATACGCGCCCCGTTCACGCGGAGCGTTCGCATATACCCAGCTGTGCATGGAGGTGCTTCAGCGTGACTAGTACTGCAACAACAAAAGATCGGCGTTTAGGCAAAGGGCTGGCCGCGTTGCTTGGGACGCCGCTGGATGATGAAGGCAACCCGATCGACGGCGAGGCTGGCAGTGGGGTGGAAACACTTGAGCTGGCTGTCGACTCGATTGAGAATAATCCTTTCCAGCCGCGTCGTGAATTCAATCATGATGAAATTGCATCGCTTGCTGAGAGTCTCAAAAATCATCAACAGCTACAGCCCATTTTGGTGCGTGTTGTCGATGGTCGCTACCAGCTCATTAGTGGCGAGAGGCGACTGAGGGCAACCGTTCATGCCGGTCTCAAGAGTATCCGAGCTGAGGTTCGTGTTGCTGACGATCGGTTAGTTGCTGAGTTGGCGATCATCGAGAACCTGCAGCGAAAAGATCTTAACCCGATTGAGAAGGCGATGTCCTTTCGTCGCTACATCCAAGAACATAAATGCAAGCAAGATGATCTTGCCCGGCGTCTTAGTATCGATCGCAGTACGATTGCTAATCTGATGCGATTGCTGGAATTGCCGCAGCCGATCCTCGATTTACTCGCTGCGGGCGAGTTGAGTGCGGGCCACGCCAGGGCACTGCTGCCGATCGGTGATGAGCCGATTCAGGTTCGAACCGCTGCCAAGATCATGGAGGAACGGTGGAGTGTTAGGGCAACCGAGAGCTATGTATCCGAGCTGCTGAAATCAGAAGAAGATGCTGAGACTGGCAAGAAGGTTGTGAATGCAACGCGACAGAAGCGACGTCAGGTTTCTCCGCATATTGAGGCGATGCAACAGGAAATGCGGATGGTCTTTGGTACCAAAGTCGAAATCAAGAGTTCAGCCCGCGGTCGAGGAAAAATAACCATCCACTTCACCGACTCGGAAGAGTTTGAGCGTCTTCGTGAGATATTGTCTGATGGTGCCAGGCCTCAATTGCGGATTGCTGGCTGAGTTTCCCGCCAGTTTCACGGCAGGTGTCGGGGTAAAGTGGCCTCGCGGATTTATTGAAAACTCGGGTCAACACCCGAGTTTTCTGCGTTTTAGCGAGGTATCCGAGTCCTTGTGAAAAGTGAGAAGGGGGTAGGTGTTGGGAGGGTTGTTTCAGTTCTAGCGTTGGGTTTGTAGGGCTGTGGCTGAACCCGGAGGCTGTGCATTGCGTAACACGCCTCATCGGACTTTCCAACTTTCAGCTCACTATCTTCTCTGTTTGGCCCCATGCCACTAGGTCATGCTCCACCGAAAAGCACACGAGGTGATTATTTACTTGGGGACGAGTCTGGTCGCTTCTCGCTCCCGTTGCTGCGTCTGCGTTGGCTTCGAGTGAGGCTGTCTTATACGGTGTTGTTGGCCTTGGCGATTTTGGTGGGGGTTGTGATCAATGTGTCACGGCAACCGGGGAATGTGGATTTGCCGGGGGTCGCTGTATTCGGGACTTTCGCGTGGTTCTCTGGCTGGATGATTCAAATCCTCGCTTACGGTGCAGTTGCGTGGGGAAGTGGATATCGCGTCCGAGGATTCACCGTCGGTTTACTTGGAATTGAGACAGCCCCCCATCACTGGCAGGCACGCGTTGCTTTTTTTACAGGTGTGGCGGCAGCGATGAGTTTGATTTTGCTTGGGTGCTTTTACCGCTTGGTGGATGGGGGGGGGCAGGTGCCGAGTATAGGGGCGTCGAGTGATCCGATTTGGCAGTTGCCTAGTATTGGATTGGGGGAAGTTGAATCGGTTTGGCGCACGGCAAGTTGGCTCTGCTTTATGCAGGCCATTGGGCAGATGTTTCCACTGCCTCGTTCGCTTGGTCGGCAGATATTGGCGGCATGTGTTTCTTTCTTTGGAAGAGAACTTGGGGTGGGGGTGCAAATCAAGGTTCTGCGATTGCTGATTGATTGCTTTGCGTTCGGAACCTTTGGGTTTGCGATCTGGTTGATGACCACCGGTAATGAGCTTGCTGGTATCAGGTGGTCTTTACTGTTGTGTGTGTCAGTGTTGTTGTGGGTTTCGTCACGCTGGTCTGATACGTTGCTGATTTTGGAAGGTTTTGATGTTTGCAGGGGGGGCCGGCAAGGGCGTGGGCGGCAACCGATTTGGCAAGCGTTGGCTGGGCGGTTTCGGCGTTGGCGAGAGGTTAGACGAGTGCGTCACGCGCATCGTGTAGAGCAAGGTGAGGCTGTTGATGCACGGCGGGTCGACGAGATTCTGAATCAGTTGCATGAACAAGGGATCGAATCACTGAATGCCGGGGACCGCAAGCTCTTAGAAAAAGTGAGTGCCAATTTGCGAAAGCAACGAGTGGGTGGGTCTGGCGACACTTGAAACGTGGTGTTCTGATTCGGAGAACTGCTGTTGATGCGTTGAATGGCTCTGTCAATTTGTGGTCTCATTAAACCTGCAACTTCCTGTCTGGCCGCCTGTCTTCTAGGGGGTGCGGTTTCTTTCTCGTGGACCCAGGTTCATCAGGCTCTGCCCTCGATGCCGCAGACTGCACGTTTAGAGTCACTACGTTTGTATCTCAAAACCGGACTTCGATGGCACACAGCGGCCTTTCAAACGATTAAACTCTGCTGCTGGATCACACCGCCGAATTCGGGCCGTCGACATAGGTTGAGGCGTTGGTGGTATAAGTATTGAGTCGCAAAGATTGCGTTGCCCGCGAAACATGGGACCGCTTCTAAATGCGAGATTTCGGTTCTCTTTGACGTACCTTTTGAGGTTTGGGATGCGATTTTTCTTTCTACTGATCGGTTTCAGTTTGCTGCCGGTTACTGTCAGCAATTACGCCCACTTCGCCTCCGCTCAGGATACAGATGGGAGTCCAGTCGTCGCTGCGCAGCAGTCCGAGGTCGAAAAGTCGAGCGAGGTGACTGCTACTCAGGTTCAGAAGGACGCGTCCGTGGGGGCGGACGTACAGTCGGAGCCTTCTGACTCTCCTGCGTCGAAGGCCGTGTCAGCAACTGGCAGCGAAAAAGTGAAGGCGACGGCTGCCTATGCGCCGGTTGTTCTGCTTGTGATTGGAATCGTGTCGGTTCTGGGAATGATCATTGGCCTGAAGCTCAATGCCTTCATGGCTTTGATTGTTTCTGCTTTGATCGTCAGTCTCGGGGTCGGGTGGGTCGATGGTGAAGATGCGGGCGTACGCATGGCTGCTGTTGTGCAGGGTTTTGGCGGTGCTGCCGGAGGAATCGGTATTGTCATCGCGATGGCAGCAATCATCGGCAAGTGTATGTTGGACAGTGGCGCAGCGGATCGGATTGTTCGCAGTGCGATTCATGTGACGGGTGAAAAGAAGGCGTCATTCGGCTTGATGCTGAGTGGTTTCGTGCTTGCGATTCCAGTCTTCTTCGACACCGTTTTCTATCTCCTCGTGCCACTTGCCCGAAGCCTTTACCGAAGAACCAACAAAAATTACTTGCGGTATTTGATGGCTATCGCCACAGGTGGCGCGATCACTCACACCCTCGTTCCACCAACGCCGGGGCCACTGCTGGTTTCAGCAATTCTTGGTGTCGATATAGGCATGATGATGCTGGTGGGAACCATGGTTGCGGTGCCTGCTGCCATCGTCGGCCTTACTTATTCCTACATTGCTGACCGTATCATGCCGGTCGAGATGCGACCGCTTGGTGCAAAGGAAGAAAAGCATTCAGCCCTTTCTGAGGAACAATTGCCTTCGCTTTGGGTGTCACTTTTGCCAGTACTACTGCCAGTTGTTCTGATTGGTGCCGGGACGTTAGCGATGACGTTGGCTGATCGCGAAGATAAGGCGCGGTTGATGGTGGAAGATATTCAGGATTTCGGACAGTTGGCAACCATGTTCATCAATGCTGACCCAGATACCCCGGCTGGCCGGGTCATCGGTAGTGATCAGTTGTCCGGCAATGAACGCGACGAGCTTTTGGTGACGGCGAAGACACCTGCTGAGAAAGAGCGTCAAGTTGAGCTTTTGAATCAGATCCTGCTGGATGATGATCTGTACGATGAGCGGGCGTTTCTTGGTGTTCCTCTGTCTGACGTTTCCAAGGCCAAGTTGGCGGCGAATCAACTACGCATGAAGCCAGTTGACAGGCGTCGAATGAATCGAGCGCTACTCGAGGATGCCCACCCAACTTTAATCGCCAAGCATGACTGGAATACTTCCAAGCGTGAGATTTCGAATCGTTTGTCGCTCTGGAGTAATGCCAATTTTGCATTGATGTTGGCTGCAATCGTTTCAATGGTGACGCTGAAATTCGTCAGGTCTCTTTCTTGGCGCAGTCTTAGTGAAGACGTTGAGGAATCCTTAATGAGTGGCGGTGTGATCATCTTGATTACCGCTGCTGGTGGAGCTTTTGGAGCCATGCTGCAAGATACCCACATTAGCAATACGATTAAGGACTACTTTTCTGATGCAGGAGCCTCTGGGGTTGCGTTACTGCTGCTCGCGTGGGGGATCGCAGCTGTCTTGAAAGTGGCTCAAGGCAGCAGCACCGTTGCGATGATTGTTGGTGCAGGAATGATGTCCGCGATCATTGGAGATGCCAAGCCAGACTACAACATGGTTTACGTCGCCACGGCTGTTGGCACGGGATCGCTTATGGGAAGCTGGATGAATGATAGTGGGTTCTGGGTGTTCACTAAGATGGGTGGGTTGACCGAAGGAGAGTCGCTGCGGAGTTGGACGCCTTTGTTGATGGTCCTGTCGCTTGTCGGCCTGATGGTTACGATCGCTCTGAGCCAAGTTTTGCCAATGAATGCCAGCCTATGACTAAGCAATCTTCTGATGAAATGGGATTCGCAACGGCGGGTTGTGCCATCGGTATCGGATCTGCCTTGTTCACTTGCCTTCTGCTCTATTTGAATGGGTCTCTCGTGCTGGCCGTTATTTCGGCCGTGAAAGAGCCTGGGGATACATGGCTCAATGACGAGCGGGTCGCCCAGTGTGCTCTGTTTCTTATTCCAGTGATTCTTGTTGTCATTGAATGGATGATGATCGATTATGTTCGGACGAGGTTTGTTCGCCGCGCTCGGTGATCGCGAGACCTGTGCATGTCTGTGCTGCTATGCCAGTCTTGTGATACTCCAATGAAACACCATGCCATCTGAAAGAAGGCGAGTTAAGTCGCACGAAACGAGGCAAACTCGAGAAGTCTGTTCTCACAGGATCTCTTTAAAGCGGTTACTTGATTTTAGGTCTTGGCAGCATGTTGCTTTATTTGATTCGTCATGCTCAGAGTCAAAATAATGCGCGGCCGGCGTACTGCCGCATCGAGGATCCACCCCTCACTGCTGTGGGTAGGCTTCAGACGTGTTGTTTGTCTGAATGGCTACGAACGATTGAATTTGACATGCTAATCACCAGTCCCACTCTGCGTGCTGTGCAAACCACTCGCGCGATACATGATCGGACCGGTCATCATGTGCACGTATGGGGCAACCTGTTTGAAGAAGGAGGAATCTTTCGCGGGTTTGGCCCACAGGCAGGCGAGGGTGGGCCGGGAATGACACGTAGCAAGATGGGGCAGCAAGTGGCATCGAACGCCAAATTGTCTACTTTGGATTCTTCGATTACAGAGGCGGGGTGGTGGGGCCGACCACGTGAATCCTCTGATGAATCTTCAGCCAGAGCAAGTGAAGTGGCGAAACGCTTGACTGTGTGTGTCCGCAATCAGGTTCGTGGCGTTGTTGTTGTGACACATGCCGATTTCAAGCGGAGACTGCTGCTTGATTTGTTAGGCGAGCATAACGAGCTTCTTAAACTCACTCGTTTTAGCAATACAGGTGTAACCAAGCTGATCCTTGATGATGGCGTTTTGCGGATCGCCTATCTGGATCAGGTGGTTCATCTACCGCCGCGGCTGGTCACCTGAATCAAGGTTTAGTGACTTAGCGTGAAGGAACTGGCGGTGGCGGTACGACGTTTTCGGTCGCCGTATCTAGTATCGATCCTTTCGGAGGTGGGGTGGTCGCAGCAGCACTGGGCTGCTGCGAATAGATTTGCATTGCTTCAATGATTTCGTCAGAAATGCCACTGCTATGTAACGCGATGATATCGGTAACGCCTAGGTGACCGCGGAAACCTTGAATTTGTATTTGTCGTAGGACTAGTGACGTGCTGACACCGTTCCGCGTCATGTTCAGAACATCGTTCAAACTCAGCGGGCGAAAACGTGGGCTGGGGTGAGGCAACACCTGGTGTGGCGTTTGAGGTAGGTAGTCGACGTGCCTGCCAGCAGGGGAAGTATCTGGGCCGGCTAGATAACGGCGGCCCTGCGGGTAAACATAAAGTTGGTCATAGGTGGAAAATGCTCTGGGAGGCGTTTGGGCACGATTCAGAGAGTACTGGCGGTTCAGTTCCGTTGGGCTGTGCCGGTGCAGTGGCGTTGCTGAGCGGTAGGCGTCGGCCTTAGACCACGCGGGTTGGCGATATCCCGATGTTCTACTGCCATAGACGTCCGAGTTAAAACGTATTTCCTGTTCAATACGTTCGTCTTTCTGGTTCCCAATGGCTCCGCCTGCAATTGCACCAGCAGCCGCACCAATTAACGCTCCTGCTGTTTCGTTATTACCTTTGTCCCCAATAGCTACCCCAAGTGCGGCTCCAGCCAAGCCTCCTAGGATGATCCCCCGGCGACGATGTGTCCGGTTTTGTGCAGTCACATCGCCAGCAATTGAGGTGAGAACCAACAAGCCAAGCAGTATTCGGAGTTTCATGTTCTAACGGAAAGTCGTGTTGGGGTCAGGAATGTGAGCGCGCTTCGAAGTGTTTAGCAGAGCTCTGGTTTTGAAATACCGCTTCTAGGTATCTTGAGACATGAAAAGAAATTCAATGAAAAAAACGATGTGTCGAAACGGGATCCAGTGTGCACGCAGTTGTTGGTGACTCTTGTATGTATATGTGGACTACCCTGGGGCAGCTTGGCAGTGAAGCTTTTAATCGCACTAAAACGTGAATGGCATCACGGCTGTGCAGTATGAGTGCCCAGTTATGGATCAAGAGTGAGTTCTATCGAGGTTGCACAACAACCGGTTGCGTGGCAGCATCCGTTTTCTGCTTCGTTGGCACCAAGATGCTGGGACCATAGATTCGGTTCATTTGCTCAACTGAAAGTCGAGGCGCTCGTCTAAAATACCCGGGGTAATATTGGGAAGGAATGTAGCGACGGCTGTTTGGAAATCGGCCGTTCTGTGCAGTCGCTACTGCGGTGAAGCAAAGTGTGATGCAGCAAATAATAATCAGGATAAAACGTGATGGCATGACGTAACTCGAAAGTGTGGTTGAACACCAGTTTCTTCAAACCGAATTTAATGTAGAACGCGAGGCGGTTCCCACTAACTCTTGCTCACGCTTTAGCAAAAGTAAGTCAGAAACTCTGGGTGCCGCAAGTTAGTGTTCTGGTTGTTCCGGTTTTGGTGGTTGTCTTGTTCATGAACCCACTATTAAGGCATTGACGACCATCCCTGGGCACAGCCCACCTAAATGATCAAGCAGTGCTTTTGTGGAAGGTCGTAAACAATGGGGCAGATTACCTCTGGGCACGATAGACGATCATTTTATTCGTGGTTTGGAGGGAAAAATCCCTGCGTTTGAGAACGTTCAGCGGCGAGGGTGACGAGGTGTATGGTTGAAGATTGGGTTTTCACTTAATATGGATATCACGGCAACTGCCTAATTGACTTTTCAACTCAGCTTCCCAGCACCTTGGGTCCGTCAGATGACTAATGATCCTTTTGAGCAGTTTGAACGGTCACGGTTCGGATGGAGCATTCCACTGGTGCTATTCATTGTTGGTAGCGTGCTGACGTATCTCGCCGTCAATTCTCTGCATGGAATTTGGTTGCGTGAAGTTGATGCCGCGAGGGCGGCGCAGGTTGATCAAGGCGGAGATTTGCAAAAAAGCAACTCACCGGTGGAGATCGATGACAGTGCCGCAAATAAGAACCGACCGGAGGTCAGTGGATCCGGGGCAAAAAGGTAAAGGTAGTTTGCTGTTGCGATAGCCTATTTACTGGCGATGCATGAAACGCTTTTTTGAAGCAGCAGTGATTGGTTATGGAACAGCAATCAGTAATTCTAACGCTGGAGTGCGTTTGTGGGTGACAGGATTTTGTGATCCTGGATTGCAAAGGATTGCCTTTTCAAGAAATGATAGGATTGGCGGAGGAACGATAGCTGTGAATCATCCCAATGATGCTGCCATTGATGCGTTGCGTAGTGCTGTGACTTTGTCTCCGGAGAACGAGGCATTGGTGCAGCAATTGATTAAGCTGCTGGTTGATTTGATGCGTTACGATGAGGCCGAACGGGCAACACGCGATGCCTTGCAACGGCACCGTGGTAGCGTTGTTTTGCAGTTAACTCTGGCTGACATTTACTTCCGACAGGGCAAGGATTCTCATGCTCTCGCGATCGTAGAAACGTTGGCAGTGGGGAAGAATGCCGATCCGCGGGCAATGGTCATGCATGCCCGCCTTCTGCAACGCTCAGGGGATATCCGGGCTGCGGTTTCTACGTACCGGGAGGCAGTGGAGCGTGATGAGGATGTTGCCGACAGCGACCTTGCGAGTCTGCTGGGGGTTGAGGACTTTGGTACTCCGGACGCTGGTGCGGTTTCAGATTATCGAGATGCGATGGCCGAGTTTGCAAGCCATGTTGAAGATACAGAATCTGACGAAACCGTGAATGTTCAAAGTGAACGGCCTGAACAGGATTTTTCGTCAGTGGGCGGCATGGAGGGTGTAAAGGATGAGATACGAGTAAAGATCATCTATCCGTTGCAGCATGCTGACATGTACGCTGCTTATGGGAAAAAAGTGGGAGGAGGAATCCTTTTGTACGGTCCACCGGGCTGTGGCAAAACCCATCTTGCTCGAGCGACGGCTGGTGAGGTCAGTTCCACGTTCATCTCAGTAGGGATCAGTGATGTTCTTTCGATGTGGCTTGGAAGCAGCGAAAAAAACCTCAGTGCCGTGTTCCAAAAAGCGAGAGAAAGCAAACCCTGTGTCCTTTTCTTTGACGAAGTGGACGCTTTGGGTGCGAGTCGAGCTGACATGAAGCAGAGCGCTGGGCGACATTTGATCAATCAGTTTCTTTCCGAATTGGATGGTGTCGATCATGACAATGAGGGTGTGCTGTGTTTGGCTGCCACGAATACACCGTGGCATCTGGATACCGCGTTTAGGCGGCCCGGCCGTTTTGATCGGGTGATTTTCGTGCCTCCACCTGACCAGCAAGCACGTCAGGAAATTCTGGATTTGCAGCTCAAAGGGAAGCCAACTGACCAAGTGGATACTACGAAAGTCGCATCCAAGACATCGGATTACTCTGGTGCGGACTTGCAGGCTGTCGTTGAGAGAGCCGTGGAAGTTAAATTGCACGAGGCCGTCAAACTCGGTATGCCCAAGCCAATCACAACCAAAGATCTTTTGAAAGCCGCCAAGCAGGTCAGGCCCACAACACGTGAGTGGTTCTCAGCCGCAAGGAATCATGCGCTCTACGCGAATGAGGGCGGCTTATATGACGAAATACTCGAATACCTCAAGATCAAGCGATGAACAACAGGTACGAGCGATCGCAATTGTTACTCTCCCAACGCCGGTATGATTTGGCCGAACGTGAGTTGCGAGGGTTACTTGCTGACGATCCCAATGATGGGGTGGCGTTATCATTGCTGACGCTTTGTATCCTGCATGACAAAGATAGGCGGAATGAAGCGACTGAAACCGCTCAACGAGCGATCACCGTAGCGCCAGGTGAGTCGCTTTGCCACTATGCGTTGGCCACTTGTTTTTTGCAACGTAACCGCTTCGATGAAGCGGAAACAGCAATTCAGACTTCTTTAAATATTGATCCACATGATGCGGATGCTTTTGCGGTTTTGGCGCGAGCACGGTTCGGACGTAAACGGTACGAGGACGCTTTAGCCACTTTGGAGCAAGGCCTCGCGATTGATCCGGAACATGGAGATTGCAGCAGTTTAAGAGCGATCACGCTCGAGCGGTTAGGGCGTGATTCCGAGGCAGTGGAAGCGTCCATCGATCGGCTGAAGCATGATCCTCAAGATCCCATGGCTCATGCTTCGCACGGTTACACGCTGCTGCAGTCAGGAAATTACAAGGAAGCGCAGCTTGCTTTTCGCGAAGCGCTCCGGCTTGATCCCGAAAATGAAATGGCGAGAGTAGGGTTGATCACCGCGCTCAATAACCGCAGTTTCCTCTTTCGAATGGTGCATAAGTTCTACGTCATGCTCAGTCGGATCAACGGTAAAGCAGCGTTCCTGTTGATTTTTGGTGCATGGGCGCTCATGCAGGTTTTATCGCAGGTGGCAGAACAGTATGCCTTTCTGCAGCCCATCGTCTTCCCGGTGATTGTGTTCTACGCCATCTTTGTTGTGCTGACTTGGATTGCGAATCCCTTATTCAATACGTTTCTGCGATTTCATCCGTTTGGCCAGCATCTCCTGAACCGTGCACAGACATGGGCGTCCAATTTGATTGCCCCGTGTCTGTTGCTCTCGGTTTTCTCAATCGGTGTTGGCGTGTTCCAATCAGATGTCTGGTTGGGGGTGCTCGCAGGAGCTTATTGGTTGGGGATGGCGATCCCGATCGCGGGCACCTTCGGTGTCGATGATCCGAAGCGCCGTTTGGGGCTGGGAGGAATCACTGTCGCGATTGGATTGATCCCAGTGGTGGGGATTCTGTTGAGCATCACGGGAGACGTGATTTGGCCGGTGATCGCGAGTTTTCGGTACTTTGCCTTTGCTCTTCTTGCATTTCAAGTTGGTAGCAATCTGTTAATGACGCGTCCTGTGCAAGATTGAATCGTGGGGTTGGGTGACTGGGAGTGAGCGGGATGCGGTTTGCCCCGGTATCTAGTCAATCCGGTACCTAGTTAATCTGCTGCTCATGAGTGGAGATGGCACAATGCTTGAATCACGACATTTTTAGTGGTTTTTTGGATAGTTGTGCGGCATCAAGCCCAACCGCAGTCTAGGGTTCTGGTGTCCAGTCGGGTGGATACTGCTGTTTTGTGCGCGGGGGCGTTGCATGGAATCAGTGAGGAAAGATCAAGCTAATGGACTCCTGTCCGACTTCATCGAATCGAACGACATTAGGTTATTCTCGCGTCGCACTGCGAAAAGCATTTATGTTTTGCGGGTGGTCTGTACTATCTGCAGCGATTGGTTATTCAGTCGCGGGTGAGCAATGGGCAAACGGGATGGATTCGATTCTGCACCCCAGCGAGAGGGCATCGGGGATCTCGGCACAAAATCTGTCCAATCTCGAGATCTGTTGTGCGGGTATGGTGCTGACAGCACTGTGTGCGATCGCGTCTTTGGTTCGTGGCTGTATTCTGTTGGTATCAGAACGACGCTATGGGGCCTAAGCTGACCCCGCCACTGCTCACATTGGTAGAGCCGGTTTGTCAGGGATGGAGTAGATAGCAGAATCGTAAGGTTGATTCGTAGGTTCAGAATGCTGTGTTGCGAACAGCCCCGCTGCTCGAGTTGTCATGCAGAAGCAGGAAAACTAAACTTCCCGCTAAAATGAGTGAGAGACCCTGATTGCGATTCGGTGTAAGCCGAACACAGCGGAGGCGGTAATGACGGGTGGCTTCGTGGTCGGTGGGATTGCCTGACGCATGAATCCTGAAGCATGAAGGTAGTGCTGAGGTAGGAGAGCTAGCTGAGATGGTGGAAGATAGTCGTATACCGAACGCTAAACGCACTAAAAGTGTGGCATGGCTTGCTAGATATAGTCAAATCTTGACTGGTTTACTGGCCCAAGCCATCTTTGTTGTCGCGTGTGTGACTCTGTTTCTGATGCTCACAGACGACGATCAACGGAACAAAATGACGCCAGGTGGAACCGTAGTGATGGTGGCAGGTGGCCTGCTGACCATGATTGTGTCCGTCATCTACATGTTTGTGACAGTGAAAGTGAAGTTCTCGAGGGCTCTTGATACTTATCTGGCCAGTGATGATGCTCCTTCGCTGCCCATCCGAACGGATCAGCCCCTCACGAAGCCATTGGAAACCCTGCTGTTGACTTTCACGGCAGCAACTCACAAGAGTCAGGCGTTCTTCTTTACCAGCGCGACCATCAACCTCGTTTTGGTCTTCTTCGATGAAAGCTGGTTGCACTTGTTTTTTGCTTTCCTGTGTGCCTTCTCGATCATTTGGCTGATGCCGAGTGTGGGGCGTCTCGCCCGCTTCATCCAAAATGCATTGGACATGAAGCGAGCATCTGAAGCAGCCTCATGAGTGCCGGTCATGCAAATCCGGGGAGGCATTTAGATGAGCGAACGCGATCACGTGGCGATGCTACATCCACCGTTATTCTCGAGAGTTTAGCCTTCTGGATAGCTCACGGCACGTTGTTCACACAACGACATGATGCGCCAACTCGCGGAGCATCGTGAGAAATTCATCTTGCCAGACGCGAGTGAAAGTGACGCCACTCGATTCGACGGTAGGGTTCATTAATTCCCGGGTGCACCAGGAAAGTTGAACTGTGGCAAACCACCCGGAAGGCCCGGGATACCAGGTGGTTGGGGCTGCCCAACATCCGCTGGTTGTTCGAATAGGTCGGCACGCTTGAAACGTAACTTTGAATAGGTTGCTTCAGGGATGACATAGTACCAATCTGCAAATCTTGCATTCAGATCACGAACTCGTCGTTGGGCATCTTCAAGACGATCCTTCCGCTCATCCATCATTCGCTGGTTCTGTTTGATGACTTTCTCTTGTTCAGCTTCCAGCATTTCCTGCCATTCCTCTTCTGTCAGTTCCTCTGGCTCAGCCGGTGCTTCCGTATCCTCTGCGGGCTCGCTCGGCGGTGAAGTTGCTGTAGCGTCATTGGCTGTAGCGTCATTGGCCGTTGCGTCATTGGTGGGGGCAGGGTCGGTGTTTTCGGACTTCGGTTGGTCGCTTTTCTCGGTCGACTCATCAGTGTTTTCCGCGGGGGCAGGGGCTGCATCCTGCTGTGCTTGACCGGTTCCGGTTGCTTCGCCACCACCGCTCGATTCTGAAATTCCGGTTGGAGTATCAGCTTTTTCGCTCTGATCACCTGCTGCGTCAGCCGGACCGGACTTTGATTCTGGTTGGCCTAGTGCGTTGGGTTCTGTGCTTCCCTCACCTTGGGCTGGCGATTCTACTTCTGCATCTGCCTTTGCTTTTGGGATATCAGCAGACGCAGTGGAGTCAGCTTTTTCTTCAGCTGGTTGGGGCTTATCGGATTGATCTCCAGTCGGTCCTTCCTTTTCGCTGGGGGCTTCAGTCTCTGGTTCATCCACCTTTGGATTTTCCTTGACCTCACCCTCGGGTGGGTTCGCTTTCGCAGGAGCCATCTTGGCCTTCATCTCATCAACTGTCTTCGGAACAGCTTCTAGATCTGGGACTGGAAATTGCGTTTCATCGACTTTCGTCGTGACGAGCAGGTACCGGTTGACTCCCGCATCGCTGTCGGCATTGCTGTCCTCGACGCCTGAGATGTTTCCGAAACGCAGGACATACTTAACACCTGTATTCAGGGTCACGTCCAGCTCGCCATTTGCTGATAGAATTTCAATCTCCCCGTTGGGCCCTGAAGGTACGGGATAAAAACCACGCTGAGCGAGCGAATTCACGGCTTCTTTGTCGGTCAACAAATTCTGATCCGCACGAAGCGTCTCGCTCATTCCATCTGGCTTTCGAACGACATCTGCAATTTTCAAATCGTCAAGCGCCGTCTTGAGTTCATCAAGCTTTGCCTTATTCAGCGGAGCCAGTGAAGCAAGGTCGGCGGCCGTGGGTGCCGCGCCAGGGCGACTTGGGTCATAGTCCATCAGACTGTTGAGTTTCCACTCTGTTCCATCCAGTCCGACGTCTGCCGTGTAGTTCCGTGTGAGGCTGATCTTGCCACCCATCGCAAGAGAGGCGTTGTAATCGAGAATTTCCAAGCTTGACAGTTCAATGCTGCTGAGTTGCAGAAGGTCGTTGTCAATCCATTCACGAAACGCAGTGGTCAGGGGACTGTCGTCGAAACGCACCACATAAACAGGGTCTTGTCCCGGGATGCGAACGTAGCGTTGCGAAGCGTCATCCTTGGGGATGTCGCCGATGATCAGTTCGGCAATCGTTTCCTGCTTACCGTTCTTGAGGGTCACCAGACGCCCGACGCCCTCGTCTCCGACCTGAAGGTCCTCGAGTTTCGGCTCAGCTACGCCCAGATCATCATGGTCTTCGGCTTTGTCAGTTTGCGTATCCAGCACTTTGAGGGCGACGAATGCATTGGCGGCATTCTTCATCTGCTCCAGTGCATCTGCCGGGTATCCATCTCTCGATGGGATTGTCCACTCTTCAGTTTTCGGATCTTTGCGAACCTCAAACGTGCTTAGTTGCCCGGTTTCGTCGTCGAAGGTGACAATTTTCATGCTCGACGCCGCAAGCGGGTCGGTGAATTGCTCGAACAATGCGGTGCCAACACGCGACTCCGTTTGCTCCGCGGCCCGCGGCCATGAAACAAATGCGGCAACCAGGCTGATGGCGATAGCGACACCCGAAAAAATCAAAGTTTTGATGACTTCAGTCACGGAACTTGTCTCTCTATTTCAAACGGCTTTTGCTGATATTTTCACGCTCTCGCAGACGCCTAGAGGCGAATACGATCACTCCGACGCATAGTGGTGGGATGCAGGGCAGGGCAACCGCCCACACCTTCACCTGATTTTGTATCTTGGTGACATCTTCGGCAGCACTGCGTTCAATCTCACTGATCTTGTACTCGCGATCGAGTTCAGACTTCGTGCGTTTCACATCCAGTTTGCGCTGTTCTCGCTCCTGCAGTGTTTGGAAACGTTGCAGTTTGGCGTTCAACTCGGCTCGAGGTACCTTGCCATCGACGCTTTGCTTCTGAAGACCTTCGACCTCTTCGCGGAGCTTTTGGAGTTGTTGGTCCATCGACTCCTGAGCTTCTCGCATGGTTGTGTCGTATTCTGTTTGGTAGGCCTTGCTTTCGTTCATGACCTTCCGGCGTGCTTCATCTTTTCGAGCATCAATCATACGCAAGCTTGCGAAGATGGGCTCGTGCTTTCGAACTTCGATAAAGTGAGTTTCGTCGGTGAGCCAGTCGATGCAGTTCAATACAAATGTGACGTTTTGGAATTGGAAGCGTGCCTCGGTCAAGGTGTCAGGGTCCGCTCGAATCATTGAGAATTCGGGAAGCATCAAGTCCGCGTCTGAGACGTAAACAGCTTTGATCGACTTTTCTTTTCCATCAACCTCCTCCTGCCCTTCAATCGCCATGGCGATTGGCAGTTCAGGTCGCGTTCCTGTGACCACCTCAGCGAACGTGACGCCGCCGGTCATCAAATCACGCATTCGACTGCCATTGATTAAACCGCTTTCGGTGCCAGTTCGAAGAAGAGGAATGTGTGTCAATTTCGAGTCAGCCTTTGCTTCCACGGCACCTGGGACGATGGCAAGCACTTCTTTCATACCAGCTGTGATGATGCTGTCCTTGCTTAATGACCGGCCAGGTTCGGTAACGCTAGGGTTTGCCTCATCAACAAAAATCCAGAGTTCATTTGCGCTGTCTTTCAGGACCTCGTAGGGCATGTGCGACTGCCACACCAAATCGGGTGTGTACATTCCTTGTGCATTTGCTTGCCCAGGCACGTTGATCTCGAGTAGGTCCCAAAGCTTTCGGATGTCACCTTTTGGGGCAGGTCCGCCACCACCAAACATACCCCCGGGCGCCTGTTTGGGAGCACTTGTTGGTGTGATGTATGAGGTTCCCACAGGGGCGGGATCTTCGAAGATTGCTACAGGCACACCAGTCTCAACCGCTTGAACCAGACGATCAAGCTGTGCGGGCGCGAGCGAAGAAGGCTGGACAGCAATCATCGCGTCATACAAGCCGCGAGTCACGGGCGAATTAAGATCAACTTCCTCGACCTCGTACTGCTTGGCTAGTTCGTCGATCAGCAGATGTCGGTTGACCTGTTGCATCGACATACCTTGCATGACCGTGCCGCCCATCAGCCTCGCGTCTGTTGCCACTACCCCAATCCGCTTGCGTTTGCCCGAGGCAACCGTATTAATCGAGCGGACCAGTTCATACTCAACGGGGATTCCATATTCAAAAATTGGCACGGTCACTTTTTCGAGCCCCGATTTGAATGCCGCCCCCATGATCAGCTGCTTCTGCTGTGCGGTGCCTTTTTCGCGGACCATGCGGCTCACTGGTTGGATGCCAAACCGCTCCGCTGCGAGAGCGGCATCATCACTGAACAGCTCGATGTCATCGTAAAGGTTGACTTCGATTGTGCGATTACGTTTGGCGGCTTCGCTGCGGAATTCTTTGAGTAGATTGATAAGCTCATATCGAGTTCTCGCGTAGACTTCCGGAATGTCTTTGCTGATAAACGCGTCGATAACAACCGGGCGGTCTCCGTCAAGTTCTCGGATCAGTTGCTTGGTAGCAGGAGCGAGCGAGCTGACTTGTCCTTCTGTCAAATCCTGTCTCACAAAGTCCCAGTTGCGGACCAGAATCACACAACTTGTTGTGATGGCAATCAGTGCTCCGATTCGTACCAGATACTGCCACGCCATCGTGTTGCCGTCTTTTCCACCCGTCCAATGTCGTCGGCCGATCAACACCATGCACGTGTACAGTGCGATTGCAGCGACGAAGCAAAAGTAGACTATTGAAGAGCTGCTGATCACGCCGCGACCAAAATCGTCAAAGGGACGAGCGATGCCAGCCCCAGAGATGAGGGAAGCCACCGCGCGATTAGGGCTGAATGATTCGGCTAGCGAAGCAAAGGCCAGGGGAGCGTTGAATAGTGCCCCCAAAATGAAACCGACGGTCAGGTTGCCAGTCAGGAAGGATGCCACCATCCCGATCGCTAGCATTGAAAGTCCAACAAACCAGTAGCCAATGTAGCTACTGAAAATCAAGCCAATGTCCAAACCACCCTCTGTGAGAATGGCAAGCGTCCCAAAGGTACTGAGTTGGCTGAACAGAAGCGACGCAGTGAAAATCGCTGCGGCGGACATGTACTTGCCAATCACGATGTCGAAATCGTCAGCAGGCAGGGTCAGCAGTAGTTCGTCGGTGCCTTGTCGTTTTTCTTCGGACCAAATACTCATCGTGATCGCCGGTATGAAGATCAGCATGATCAGGGGATACCAGAAATTCAGTTGATCCAGAGTCGCCAGGTTCTGGTTGAAAAACTCATACGGCCAAAACGCTGCAAGCGATGTCAGGAAGACAAAGATGCAAAGGAAGACATAACCGGTCGGGTTGCTGAAATAGCCGGTGAAGTTGCGTTTCATCACCGCGAACGCAGCCCGCTTGGTTGCTGAGAGCAGTGCCACGATGGCCAGTAGAACCAGCAGAAATACGATGTCATAAAATAACAGGCTAAGGAGAGCCGTTGCGACGTTAGACATGATTGATCTGTTGCAGAGAAATGTGAAATTGATACTTGCCGAAGAAATGTTTCGCGGCCAAGAAGCCCGGAAACTAAGTTCGCTTCAGGTCTTTAGACGGTGTCGGCGTGAGTCAAAGTGTGAAACGCCTCATCTAAGTCTCCACTGCCCGTTTTGCGAAGCGTGTCAACATCGCCTTCGTAAACCAGACGGCCTTCATTGATCATGACGACGCGGTTTGCCATGGCTTCCACTTCCTGAAGAATGTGTGTGCTGAGGAGAATGGTCTTGGTTTCAGCGAGCCGACGCATTGTATCACGCACGCCCCTGATTTGATTAGGGTCCAGGCCGGCAGTTGGTTCGTCGAGAATGAGAACATCAGGGTCATGTAGTAGAGCCTGGCTCATGCCGACACGCTGCTTGAAGCCTTTGGAGAGCTTGCTGATGGGCTTGTAAATGACCGAGGACAGATCACAGATGTCGATGGCTCGGTCGATATGGTCGCGTTTCTTCGACGTGGGAATGCCTCTGGCCTCAGCAAAGAAGTCGAGCATGGACATCGGTGTCATCTCGGGATACAGCGGACCATTCTCCGGGAGGTATCCAAGGCGGCGACTACCTGCGATCCGGTCTTCCATCATATTGTGGCCGGCGATCCGAGCTTCGCCCTCGCTCGCTGCGATGTAACCAGTCAACATTTTCATGGTCGTGCTCTTTCCCGCGCCGTTGGGGCCCAGGAAAGCTACCAACTCACCTTCACTGACCGAGAAACTGACTTCTCGAGCCGCCGCGAAAGGTCCGTAGAACTTGCTCAGGCCGATCGCCTCGATCATGGGCCTGCGCGTTGCCGGTACAGCAGTTTCAGCACTGGCGGTTTTCTGTTCGTTGTCTTCGGGAGTACTCATCAATACGGTCCGATGTGAATCAAAACTGCAGTTAAAAAAATTCGACCCGATGACGCGAGTCGTGCCCGCGATCATTTTTTCTCAGTTACGGATACGGCTACACTTTTTGGGTGGTTCGTGATTCCGAAGCCTTAATTCTCGGTTTATTTCGCTCCGCTGTCTACTCGGTGACCGAGCATTCCTGCTCGGGTATCGCTCGCTTCGGATACGTCGTGAACGGGAAGTGGCGAGGTAGCGAAGGCAGTAGCAAGCCAATGCAGTGGTTTGGATTGTGTTGATTGGGGAAGCTGGCCAATCATTAGCTCGTTTTGGACGCTTTTGAGCCAATCACTTGTCGGGTGGGCAGTCGAGAGTCGCTGTACTTTTCGGTGGGATCGAGCACTGCTGGCAGAAACCAGCGGGGCAAAAAAATTACCATAAACCCGCTTGGCTCACGCGTTGTGAACGCTCGGGCCGCAGTCGATTGCAGGTTCTATGCTGAGTTTCTTCTGCGCTGGATATGGTCGGAACTTTCGAGGACCTAATCCGAGGCCTCATCCAGGACATGCACTTGCACAACGATACGCCTGAGGGACGAGCCTGTCCTCTGACAGACCGACAGAATCAACGCCAACACGTCTGAGACTTACTTCGTAGCAAAACAGCCTTCGTTGACCCGCAAGATTGGCTCGGCTTTGCAATTTCAGCCGATTTTGTCGCAATCAAAGCATAGACTGAGGATGCACGCCCAAAAGTTCAGCTCATACCACGGGCGAGCTTATGCCAATCCTTCGCGAGCGATGATGATATCGGCACCGGGGGTAAGTCTTCGAAGCTTCCTAGCCGCTTCAGCTTTGTCCATGGTCCCCGCCTTAGCTCGAGCGATCAGTTTGGCTGTTTTTTTTCGTCGTGTTCTGAGACGACGAATTTCCCTGACGCGTTCGATTCCTGCCATCGTTTTTCTGCTCCTAAAGCTGATTTGGTAAGTTCCTGCCAAATTGTGATGGGGGTTCCCTTCAGGTGGAACCCCGTTGCGGTGTGATTCTCGCATATTTTAGCTAAAAGCCATGGAAAGGGCTCTCACGGACCGTACGCATCGTGGCTCGGTCAGTCAGACGCCTGCATTCCCGTAGCCTAACTTGCAATTGGGGGATGCTGGCTTGTAGCGATTGAGGGGTATCTTCCGAGGTTTCTCGGCCTTAAGGATCGGAAAAGTAGCTTTGTTGGCTATGCCGACTGCGATCGTCTTTCGGCTGCTTTAAAGACTGGTGCGTTTCAGGCGAGGCACTCCGGCATTCCCGTGTAAGTGAGGAAGACGCGACCTTTCTAGAACCCACCCGTCACAGAAGATTGCTGATTCGGGAACGTTCTCGCGCTCACACGAAATCACGTGAACGGCTCATTCTGCGAGCAAGTTCCAGCCAGGCCTTGACGATCACTTTTTAAGCAGTTTTTTCCGCAACAGAATTGCAGACCTAATCGTTTCCATCGGAGAGCTATCCCCCGGATGCACAGTTCTCAGCATGCACAGCGCCGGAAGTCTCATGTCTGCGTGTGCATGTATGGCCTCGTGGCACCCTTACATCAGGATTTCTTCTTTGGAACGCCTTTCTTTTTGGCCTTCTTTTTGGTTGCTTTTTTCTTGGTTGCTTTCTTTTTTGCAGCCTTCTTCTTTTTCGCTTTCTTTTTACGTTTCGACGGTCCCTTTGCAGCGCGTTCGGCAAGCAGATCCAAAGCTGCTTCGAACTTCATCTCTTTCGGGTCCATGCCTTTGCGTAACGAAGCATTTGTTTCGCCGTCTGTGACGTAAGGGCCGAACCTGCCATCAAGAATTTTTACTTCTTTTTCGGTTACCGGTGAGGGTTGCTCATATAAGCGAAGGGGTTCTTTCGGGGTGCCCCTGCCTCGTTTCTTTGGTTCTTTGAGCAAAGCGATTGCCTCTTCCAAGGTCACTTCAAGAGGAGAAACTCCGGCCGGCAGCGAACGGGTTTCTTTTTCGCATTTGACGTAAGGTCCGTAACGACCGTCGAAGGCTTGGATTGGCTGTCCGTTCTCCGGGTATTCGCCGAGTGTTCGAGGCAGTTCCAGTAGTTTGCAAGCGAGTTCAACGGTGACGTCACCAACTTCCATCCCTTGCAGCAGGCCCTGGTTTCGCTTTTCTTCATCATCCGGTTCACCTAACTGAATATACGGGCCAAAGCGTCCTACTTTCAGATAGATGGGCTTGCCAGTTTCAGGATGCGTTCCGATGGGTTCTTCGACGACTTCGCTGGATTCCAGCAGTTCCATCGCTTTTGGGAGATCCATCTCATCAGGTGGCATGCCATCAGGAATCGATGCCGTACGTTCGCCTTGTTCGATGTAAGGGCCGTATTTACCAACTCTTACAAAGACCTCTTCGCGGTGCTCTCCCGTTTCGGGTACACCCAGCAAAAAACGAGCTGAAACTTTGGGGTCAATGGCTTCAAGTTTCTCAGCCAAACGCGATTTCAAGCCAACATTGTGTCTGTCAGAGGAAGCGTCACCGAAATAAAACTTTTTCAGATATTCTTCTCGGCCCACTTCGTCGCGACTGATGGAATCAAGGAAGTCTTCCAGTTCCGCGGTAAACTCATAATCGACCAGTGGTTCGAAATGATCTTCCATCAGTCGGGTGACGCTGAATGCACGCCACGTTGGCACAAGTGCCGTACCCTTCTTGATGATGTAATTTCGTCTTTCGTCGGTGATCGTTCCGATGATCGATGCATAGGTACTGGGACGTCCGATACCTTTCTCTTCGAGAGTGCGAGTCAGTGTTGCTTCCGTGAACCTTGCTGGTGGTTGGGTGGTGTGGCTCTTTGGGTCGAGCGCTTGTGCAGTGAGTGGGTCTTCTTCGCTCACATTGGGAAGAATTTTATCGCGGTTTGCGAGTTCTGCTTCAGGGTTGTCGCTGCCTTCGACGTAGGCTCTCAAAAAACCTTCGAATACGATGCTTGTTCCCGAGGCCGTGAAAGTAGCGCCACCTCCTTCAATCGTGATACTCACACGCTGCTTCTTTGCATCGGCCATTTGGCAGGCGATGGTTCGCTTCCAAATCAGGTCGAAAAGACGGAATTGGTCTTGGTCGCCGAGTTCACCACGCACTGTCTCGGGCAAGCGAAATGGGGTGCCTGCAGGTCGGATGGCTTCATGAGCTTCCTGTGCATTCTTGACCTTTCCTTTATAGACGCGGACGTCCGGGTGCAAAAAGTCATTGCCATACTGGCTTCGGACCAGATCTCTGGATGCTCCGATCGCCTCCTTGCTCAGTGTCATGCTGTCAGTACGCATGTAGGTGATATAGCCATTTTCATAAAGCCTTTGGGCCGCATCCATGGTGCGTTTCGCACCAAACCCGAGCTTTCGATTGGCTTCCTGCTGTAGCGTGCTTGTGGTGAAGGGTGGACGGGGACGCTCTGAAAACGGCTTGACCTCGACCTTGGTCACTTGAAAGTCGGCTGCTTGCAATCGAGTTGCCAGGGCGGCAGCCTCGTTTTCATCGAGTTGCAAAAGTTCGGGGTTTTTAAGATTCCCGTTGGTTGAATCGAAATCCTTGCCCGATGGAATCTTGCGGCCGTCTACGGTTGAGAGCGTGGCCGACATCGACTCATTTTTTTCCGTTTGGAAGGTCGCTTCCAGATCCCAGTAAGTTGCGTTGCAGAATGCGATCCGTTGCCGTTCGCGTTGCACGATCAGCCGAACAGCTACGCTTTGAACACGTCCGGCACTTGTCCCTTTGCCAATTTTTCGCCAAAGCAGGTTCGACATGTCGAAGCCGTAAAGGCGATCGAGGATTCGCCGCGTTTCCTGTGCTCGCACCAATGGGCCATCAATCTCGCGGGTGGCCTCCAAAGCGTTGGTGATCGCTTCCTTGGTGATCTCGTGGAAAACAAGACGATGTACTGGGACTTTAGGTTTCAGTATTTCCTGAAGGTGCCAGCTAATCGCCTCGCCCTCGCGGTCTTCATCGGTCGCCAGATAAAGATTGTCTGCACCTTTGAGTGCATCTTTTAGTTTTTTTACTTGCTTCTTTTTCTCGTCCGGCACGATGTAAAGCGGGGCGAATTCTTCGTCCGTGTTGACCCCCAAGTAGGCCCACGGCTCCTGCTTAAACTTTTCGGGGACCTCTCTCCTGCCAGCGGGCAGGTCTCGGACGTGACCAATGCTCGCCTCGACTTGATATCCCGAGCCGAGAAATTTCGAAATTGTGCGTGCTTTTGCGGGTGACTCGACGATCACCAAGCTCTTGCCGGTGCTTTTTGCCATGCAGACGAAACAATCTGGTGTGGGGATACTGTTGTGAATTGAGGTGGGACTGGGAGTTTTGCAAAACTTAAGCTGACGGCTAACGCTTTTGCCAGACCGATTCTCAGGCAACTTTACGAAAATGCCAGTTAAGTCTCTCTCAAGGTCAATCTCACCTTGACCCTTCAAAACAGGCGGCGATACGCTTTCGGTTTCTCAGAGATCAGGTAAAAAACATTGCAGGATACCCGGTCGGTCCGTTTTTCGGCTAAATTTCCATTTCGGATTAGTGAAAAACAGCAGCCAGATCCTACGACGGTGCTTGAACCATTACCCAGAGACTTGGTTGATGAGGCCTGGTTGTCAAGGCGACTCACCAAACGTTCGTTACCCAAATTCGCAAACTACCCTCCAAAATTTTAGCTTCCTTCCAGTTTCCGGAGCCTCTCGCTCGACTTGATCGCTGCCATGCGATTTTTTCATCAAGTTGCTGCGATTGCACCGAAGACCGCTGGAATTGGTTGCTTCCGAAAGCCCGCTCC
>NZGD01000041.1 GCA_002690925.1 Rhodopirellula sp. | reverse complement strand
TGATCACGGTTAATGGCACCTAGCGGAAAGCAAGGCAATGGTAATGTTGTTCATGACACCATGGCGGTCTTTCTGCGCTGCAGACTACGCACATCAGACTAGGTGGTTTTGGTGTAGGCAGCGGTTGCCGCACGTCTGATTTCAGTTGCGTTGGTTTGATTCGAGGTAGCCAGAGTCCTTGCATCATCGTCTTCAATTGTGAAACGGCGATCCCCACTGGGCAGCTGGACAACCTTGCCACGAACGGGACCGTATTCCGTATCGATGATGATGGCTTCTCGAGGCAGTTTATGCCGATCCGCTTGATATCGGCGAATGCCAATCGCAGTTGAGTGTTCGAAGATGATGTTCTCTAGCAAGGATGCCCGGGTGAGCGTCGTCATGGCGGTCAAGATGACTCCGGCACGACCTTTTTTCATGGTGCAGGGCGTTTGGAACACATCCAGGGCTCCGGCAGACAACAAGCGAGTCGCACAGTCAGCCAGTTGTTCTGGGGTGGAGTCATCGATATTCGTTTCCAGCATGACAACGCGATCAGGCTCGGTTTGGCTGGTCAGATCCCCTTGGTCTTCGGTTGATTCGCCCAAAATGACGCGTAGCACGTTGGCCTGAACGTCCAGATCCATGCTGCCTGCCCCGTAGCCCACCGACTTTATGGTCATGGACGGCAGCGGACCAAAGTTCGTAGCACACGCTTTCAGGATCGCTGCCCCCGTCGGCGTAGTCAGTTCAGCTCTGATATCAGAGCTCACTAAAGGAATGCCTTGCAGCAGTTCCGCCGTAGCTGGTGCAGGAATGGAGACGCGACCGTGGGCAATCTTGATTTCGCCGGTACCAGTGGGAACGGCTGAGGCACTGATTCTTTGGATGCCCAGCGAATCCATTGCGACCGCGGTTCCGACGATATCGGCAATTGAGTCAATGGCTCCCACTTCGTGAAAATGAACTTTCTCGAGGGTCGAGCCATGAACTTTTGCTTCTGCCTCAGCGACTTTCAGAAAAATTCGGTGGGCGATCTCTTTAGCCGCTTTTGAGACTTCCGATGCCTTGTCAATCATCTCGGTGATGTGGTGTAAATGGCGGTGAGCATGCTCAGGGGGATGCTCAATAAGCACCGAAATAGCCCGAAAACCATGCTTTTTGACCGTTTCTGATCTGATGGTCAGCTCAGGCAGCCCCATTGAGCGAACTGCTGACTCAATACAGGCAATGTCGGCCCCCAAGTCCACCAAAGCGCCCAGAGTCATGTCACCACTGATTCCGCTGATACAATCAAAGTAGGCGATTTGCCCCATTTTTTCACTTTCTTGGTTGAGGAAATGCGTCTTGTTTGCCGTTGATGGATTTGAGCGAGACGCTATACTCTCGCCTTGAAATCTTTGCAGAAAACCAACCTATACGATACGTCCGACGAGATCGATCCGATGAAAGTTGTAAGTAGTATTGGCGCTTTGAAATATCGCCATCCTGATTGCCAAGTGGTCAAACGCCGCGGCCGCATCTATGTCATTTGCAAAAGCAATCCGAAATTCAAAGTCCGTCAGGGCGGTGCTAAGGTCAAGAAGACCCGCCGCTAGACGAGTTTTTCGCTCCATGAAAGCACGACCGGCCCCTGTGTCGGTCGTTTTTCATGCGCTCTCACGAACGCCGATAGGGGTACGACTGATGAAATCCTTCAGCTGCTGTTTGCTGGCCGCTCTCATGCTGATCGCCGGATGTGATTCCGGGGGTATCAGTACCGGTACCTCCGATCCGGTGACCGCTGATTCCCTGGCTGCTGGTTCCCCGAACGGCGGCGAGGCAAGTTCGGGGACACAGGCGGGTAACGATCCTGCGGCTCAATTTGGTACCGTGACGCTCGAAATTCAGGGATCTGACTCAGCCAAGACCATCGAGATTGAAGATGTGCGGACAGGGACTACCCTCGAACAGGTAATGCGTTCGATCACGCAGATCCCCATTTCGGTCCGTGGTTCAGGTGTCACCGCTTTTATTGACGGTATCGGCGAGCAGACGTCCAGTGGAAACGAGGGATGGGTATTTCGGGTGGACGGTATTCATGCCAATCAAGGCGTGGGCAGTACCGTCCTCACGCCGCCAACGACCATCACGTGGGTTTATGGCGATGCAGGTGATCTGATCGGTCAGTAAAGCTCGCGTCAATTGAAGGGTGCCGCGAATCATGTATCTCGTTTCGCGGTTCATGCTGAAAAGCTGGAAACTGATCTTGTGTTGCATCGTCGCAGGATCGGTGTTTGCATTCGTTGGCTTGTTAAAGCTCTCGTTTGATGTTTCTCCGAATGACGTGTTCTTGTCAGACAATACGGCTTCAATGCAGTTGGAGCAGCTTTATCGCGATTTCGGGCATGAGGATAACGAGATCGTGATCGTGCTTGAGGGGGACTCCCTCTTCGAGCCAGATGCGTTGGAGCAACTTCGGTTGTATCGCGATCAACTGTTGGAGCTGCCAAAAATAACGAGTGTTGGCAGCATTTTTGACCTGCGTGATCGCCGTAGCGGACTGTTGGTGGTTCCGAGGTATTTTCATCCGGGCTTCGAGGTTGCGAAGCTCAAGAGGGAACTCACGCAGCACCCGATCGGCAAGAATCAGCTGGTCTCACACGACGGCAGTATGCTCGTGTTGGTCGTACGCGTAGCAGGACAGTCGTTGCCTCTTTCAGCTTTGTCTGCGGCGGTTGCAGATGTCCGGAAGGTAAGTCAGGCGTACGAAGCAACGACAGGTTTTAAGCCGTTGCTTGCCGGGCATCTTGTGATCCGCGCTGAAACCTTGGAATCATTAAGGGTTTCAATGGTGAATGGGTCGCTGTTTGCCACGCTGGTCTCGGCTTGCGTGGCATTGATCCTGTTTCGGGGAATCTGGCCGGTCCTGATTTGCTGCGCCGCTCCCGCTTTCGGTGTGTTATGGACCTTGGGAGCGATGGGGTGGGCCGGGCAGCAAATTGGTGCTTTGGGCACTGTGATTCCTACACTTGTGATGGTCATTGGTTTAAGCGATGCGGTTCATCTGCTGTTGGAAACCAGACGACAGTTAGAGGTTGGTAAGACGCGTGATCAGGCGATCATGCTGATGCTGAGCCGAACGGGGCCAGCCTGCCTGTTGACTTCACTGACCACCGTGATTGGCTTTGGGTCTTTGTTGGCGTCACAAACGCAAAGTGTTCAGCAATTTGGGCTTTGTGCGGCGATGGGATCATCGTTTGCCTTGTTGGCCGACTTGTTGGTATTGCCTGTCTTGATTCGGCATGTAAGTCCTCGGAAACTTGTGGCGAGAAATGCCTCCCAAAATACCGTCTCCAGCGGCTGTGGCGAGTTATCAATCCCAGCATGGACCGGATGGATCGCACATTTTCCATTGAAGCATGCAAAACTGCTCGCTGCGTTTGGCATCGCGATCTCAATCGTTCTGATTGGCCCAGCATTTCGTCAGAAGCCTGACATCATCTGGACTGAAACCCTTCCCCGGGATTCGGATGCTACGTTAGCGCTCCAGCGAGCCGACGAAGTGATGGGCGGAGCGCTACGTGCTCAGATCATTGTGCAGTGGCCTGTGGAACGTCAGATATCAGATATTGACACTTTGCGTGTGGCGGGCGAAGTACATCAGGCCGTGCTAAAAACGCAAGGGATCAGCGGGCCGTTTTCGGTTTTAAATGTACTGGAAACCATCCCAATCAAGAATCTTGATGCTCGATATCGCCAAGCTCGCCGTCTTGCTGGCAAGCAGTTGATGCGACTCGTTAATGAGGAGAAGCGTCGTTTGGTAGTGAGTGCTCAGGTTCCCAACGATGGAGCGGCGATTCTTGAGGCACATTTGAAATCCTTGGAAACGCGTCTTCTTGAAATCGAAGAACGGTATCCCGGATATTCCATTCATGTGACGGGGACGGTCGTTGCGGCGGCGCGGAATATGAGATCGTTCATCGGTGATCTTGGGATGAGTTTGGCTGTGGCCAGCATCATTATCTTTGTGGTGCTGACTCTGGCTTTTCAATCGCTGCGTCTGGGCTTGATCAGCATCGTTCCCAATGCCCTGCCGCTGCTGGTGACAGCAGCAGGGTTGGTGTTGTGGGGCTATCCCCTTCAGATCACTTCCGCGCTTACTTTTTCCCTGTGTTTGGGACTTGCCGTTGATGACACCATCCACGTGATGATGCGGTATCGGCAGCTCGCTACGCAAATGAATGGGGTGTCTTTGGTGAACGCGAAGGAATTAGGTTTTGCAGGTGAAGCAAGTCAGGAGTGGGCCATTCGAGAAACAATTAATCAGGTAGGACCGGCACTCGCGATCACAACTGCAATCTTGGTGAGTGGATTTGCCGCCATGTTGATCAGTCCTATGCCAGGAATAAGGATGTTTTCGTTTTTAGGTTGCATTATCCTTTTCATTGCGTTTGTTGGTGATTTGCTGATATTACCCGCCATGCTTTTCGTTTTTAATCGACATGTTGTATCCGTGCGTGATCAGACTTGATCAACCGCAAGCTGGCGATGAAGCGAGATCATGTTTGTCACCGCCGCAAATGCAGAGGGATGAGGTTCTGAATGCTGCAGGGTGAGAACACACCTCAAAGAATCCACTTTGACTTTGCCAAAGGTAAATCAAGCATAACGAAAGCCAAAATAGACCAAGGGTGGGGGGGAGAAAAATCCTGCAAAGCAATTTGCAGGATCAATGAAGTTGGCTTGATGGTTACTATTGTACGAGATAGCTCAGGAGACTGAAGGCTGTGAACGCATTAAACAATAGGCCTGACATGATGCCAAAAACAATAGCGGGCCAAATGGCTGTTCTGTCTTTGGTGCGTTGGAAAAGGCAGTAACACCAGCTAAATGACAAGCAGGTTACAACACTGGGTAAAGCTGTGATGAAGAGAAATGCGACTTCCACAGTATCAGGACCATTCGTCCTTCTCGGCGGAGATGGCATCATTATCATTATGTAAAGCCAGATCGATACTGTTGAAATCGCTGACACAAGACTTGGGATGTAAGAAGAAGTAAAAATAAGCAGCATTCGCCTGATTGGTACTGGGCCTGAGGTTTCGTTCGAATCGGGTGCTGTTCCAGAGGGGGGCTCTTGATGGGCTATGTTGGAGAGTTCAGCACGCTCGGGTAACGCGTATGGATTGCGATCGTCGGTCATGTCTATTCCTATGGGGGCGAAAGTGCCATGGCCTAACGAGGAGAATGATCGCACTAAAAGAGAAGCCCCATTGCTTGGGTACGTGCGTTTGGCCAGCAATGGAATTGTAGCTAACTTGAGGCTGGCCGATCCTCAATTGCTTAATAGTCGTCTTGTTTGTTCATCGTGAGGTTGGGGTCACTGTACGGTAGATAAAGTTATCAGCGTTTTCAAACGGACCGGTTCAGTAGATTCAACCTTGGCAACAAAACCGCGTTTGTGGGCAAAACGCACATCGTTTTCGGATTCGATCAATGAGAAGTTCAATCGAGGACAATCTTCGTAAGTGGTCAGGCCATAACCGTCGCCCCTTCTATCGGGATAAATCAAGGCATGGACATTCTCTTGTTGTTGTTCTTGAGCAATGAAGGCATGGATTCCAAATGATGGGTCAAGTGCTATCACGTCATGGTGTTCGAGGAATAGAACACGGATGGAAGGTTGCGTTGGCTCAGGCATCTCGATGCTCCACCATTGGCAGTGTTGCTTAAGAAAGTTCAAACGTGTGCGCAGGGAGTGAATGTAGCTGAGGATGTCTTCGCCAACCATGCACATGACCTGATACAGCACACTGTTTGGCTTTAAATCTGTGTGGTTGGCAAAGCGTTTCAAGAGACTGACATCGATGGGGGAATTCAGATCGCTCAAGGCTGTCCGTGGAATCCCCATTCGTTTTGATGTTTCGTTTGGACCAAGTGTGTCCAGCCATTCAGCTGGCCGAAGCCACGCACAGAACGCCAATGCATCTTCGTACACGCCCAAGCTGAGAAGGACGAGTGATAACGCACACTGGGGGGGAGCGTCGCGGGGAAACTGATGATGATCAAAATTATTGAGCTGGGCGTCGTGTGAGCCACCTATGTCAACCACACAGATCGAGGGATTGCGAAGATCGTTTTCTGTCGGCTCACGGCGTTCGATGGATGCACCGTGCAGGTGAGCAAGCAGGCAGCAAGCCAGAAAGTCATCTTTGTGTGCACCGCCAGGGTGAGTGACGATAAGGTTAATAGGCATGACTGGGACTCGGGACTAATAGATGGAACGACGATTTACTAAGACAGCGAGGCGGCAACGTAAAGAGTCTCAGTGCTTGCCGATACATCAATCACAGGCATGCATTGGAGCCCCGACTGCTAAGGTGTCCAGCGTGAATCAGAATCTGACAGCGTATTGAGGAGCCACCGTGTTGAGAAGTGGTGAGACGTCATTCGGTGTTATCGAAAGGAATCGAGCCTGCTTGCTCGTCAGGGTGTGCGTGCGTAGTGAACGGATTGGCAGTGACACGGATTGGCAGTGAACGGATTGGCAGTGACTCTGGGCAGATCCGTAATGTTTGTTCTTTGGGGTGTCGGCTGTCCGGGATTCGCATGATGCCGAGCCTGCCCCGCGGGTGACTCTGGCGAGAAAAGTGAGCTCAAGGAACGTCCCGAACAATATGTCCGCTGTGAGCAAATGGCGGCAAAGGCAAAGTCGAGCAGCCCCGGTGGCTGGTGATTCGTTCCATGGAGCCCACACTGGCGAGACTTGTGAAAACCGTTCATGGAGATGTTTCAATTTGAAAACGCCGGATTTCACCATCACTTCCCGCAATAGCGATACTGCGGTCGTTTGGGTGCGCTGCAACTGCATAGCACCATCCTTGCAGAAGCGAGATAGTTTTGAGGACTTTGACGTTGTCCGAGTCAACGAGACGAACTCGGCCGTCGTTGCAACTTGCAACAATTCGAGTCGCACTTACCCAGGCGATGTCCAGTGGTTCTGCTTCGAGTCGGATGTAACGCATCATCCGCCCGATGGTTGGTTGCCAAAACCGGATGGTTCGGTCTTGGGCAGCGGTCGCGATCATTGGCCTGCCATCGGACTGAGGGCACATCGCAATCGCGTTCACTGGCATGGAATGTTGATTTAATGTCCGAATTAAAGAGCCCGTCGCAATTTCCCATACTCGTACTGAATGATCATAGCCTGCACTTGCGATTTCCCCGTTGGGAAGAGCGCATACTGAGGTAACTCCGCGTGAATGACCTTGATAAGACGCGATCGGCTTCTGCGTTGTCAAGTTCCACTGGGTAAGTTTGCGATCGAGGCTGGCGGAAACCAAATTGCGGTTCCCCAACCAAAGGGTCGCCGTCACTGAGTCATCATGGTTTGAAAGCAGCATTTGTGACTTGCACTGGGGCCATGAAAAAAACTCCACACCACCTTGCTCGGAAGGGTTGCCGCCCCCAACGGCAAGAACTTTCCCATCAGGGGAAAATGCCAGACATTTTAAATTTGAGAAAGATGAACGGGCTGTATTTGTCAATTCGAGCTTAGGCCAACTGTAAATCTGAATGCCATTTTGAGAACAGCTGACAAGCGATTTTCCATCCGGTGCAAACGCGATGTCCGTGATGGATGGCAGTTGCCCATGCGCTGAGTATGCCTCTTGCGAAAAGGCAACTAGCAGAACGATCTTAATCACATGGGTGAGGATGCGGCGTTTGGGTCTGATCATGCCAATAGCTCACTGATGACGTTCGAATCTTGAGGTGCGACGCGAACGGGGCGGCCGTCGGGAGTCTCAAGTTCATGCGCCGGGTCGATGCCAAGAAGCGTGTAGATCGTCGCAGCAAGGTCGCCAGGAGTGACGCTGCGATCTTTGACAAATTCTCCCAAGGCATCACTGGACCCGATCACTTGTCCACTTTTCACGCCGCCTCCTGCCATGGCAATGCTGAAGCAGTTGGGCCAATGGTCTCGGCCACCAGTGCTATTGATTTTTGGCGTCCTGCCAAAGTCGGTCATCACCAACACCAGTGTTTCATCGAGCATCCCACGATCCGCCAAATCGACAACCAAGGCACTCAGTGCCTTATCTAGACCCGGTACCAGAGCGTGTGAAGCTGAACGGGGATCACCAGGATGACGGTTCGCATAGGTAGCAAGATCGAGATGGTTGTCCCAGCCCGTGTTATTTACGGTGACAAATGGAACGCCTCGTTCAACCAGACGCCGGGCAAGAAGGCATTGTTGACCAATGTTGTTGCTGTCGTGAACATTGGCCCGTGGGTCAACTGTGTAATGATCACGCATGTATTCGGGTTCTTGACCCAGGTCAAAGGCGGCCTTGGCTTGTTCGGAAGCGAGGATATTGTAGGCACGTTCCAGATCAGGATCACTGGGGCCCTTGCCTTGCAACTCGAGGTTGCCAAGCTCATTCATTGAATTGACGATTCTCCGGCGTCTATCCAGCCTTGTAAGGTCTAGACCTTGATAGAAATCCAAGTCGCGAACCTGGTAGTTCGCTTTTCCGGGGTCGCTTCCCAATGAAAACGGTTTGGTCATGGTCGGAAGGAAGCCGTTGCCGATCGTTGCGGAATCGCGGGAGATCAGGTTGGGAACAGCAATGTTGGACGGTAAGACACTCTGATTTGATTGGACTTGGGCAACGACGGATCCCATCACTGGATACTGCAGGGCAGGAGTTGGCTTGTGACCGCTCATTAGATATTGAATGGCAAAGTTGTGGACCCCGAAGGGTGAGGTGACACTGCGAATCAAAGCGAGTCGATCCAAGATGTTTGCTGTGCGGGGCATGTGCTCGCTAATACGAATGCCAGGTAGCTTGGTGTCGATCGAATCAAAGGGACCTCGGACTTCCGAGGGCGCTTCAGGCTTGGGGTCGAAAGTGTCGAGATGGCTTGCACCGCCATCAAGCCAAATCAGGATACAAGATTTAGCCTTTGCTTTCTCGCTGATGTTTAACAGGGGATTGGCTGCAGTTGCCCGCTGTAAACGAAGGATATCCCCCATCCCAAGTCCCAAGGCTGTTAGGCCACCCGCGGAAACAAAACTGCGGCGCGTTATGCCGTCACATCGCCTCGAGGTACTCATGGTTGTTGTGGTCTTTGGGAGTCTGTTGGCTACGAAATACAAAATGGTCACGGGGTGATGTGCATGAATCGGCTGCTGTTCGGGCTTGCTGCACTTAGCCAAGGCTTGCAATCAGCTAATGATTGATTGTGAATTCTCTGCATGTGACGAGGCCCCATACAAAATCTTCCAGTACAGCACGTTGCCGACCTGACGGTTCCTTCGAGTTGAATAATTCTTCGAAGAACTGTAATTCCTTCTTGTTGGGATCCCGGTTTAGGGCCACTTGGTAGAACTCGATAGCGATCTCGATTGGCAGTTTCTGGGATTTTATTAATGAATCCAATCTCCCACCTTGCGCACCGATGCGGTTATTTAGTAATTCACCGTTGAAAAGGTGTAGCTTTTGCGCCAATGGACCGATCGGTGACGGGGCTCCTTCGCAAGAGTTCGATCGATCACAGCGTCCAAGGATGTCGAGTGCGTCTGATCGAAGACCGCCATCTTTTAAGTCAACCGCCCGAGTACCTGGCATTTCATTTCCGTATTGTGAGGGAATTCCAAGTACATCAGAGATGGCATCGGCCAGAACCTCCGGCCCTAACGGAGTGGGCACGCGGTGTGAGTAAAAACGACCGTCTGTCTCGTTGCCAGCAACTGCATTCGAACTGCGCGAGTACGTTGTACTCATCGCTATTCTTTTTAAAGTGTGCCGGATGTCATAACCATGGTCAATGAAATCGCTCGCCAATCGGTCGAGCAAAGCTGGGTGCGTTGGCGGATTGGTTGCTCGGAAATCATCGAGTGGTTCCACAAGACCACGCCCCATCAGTGATTGCCAGAGCCGGTTGACAATCGCCCTGGCAAAGTAGGGGTTGTCGCGGTCTGTCAACCATGCGGCAAACGTGCTGCGGCCGTCCCTTGTGTCCTCAGGCAAAAACTCGCCTCCTGGAAGCTTCATTAAGGCAGCCTCTCCGGTATTGGGATGTATGTTTTTGCCGATGGGGTTGAGCCGAATGACTTGGCTTCTTGTCAATTTTGAGAACATCGCCGTAAGACCATGGAAGTCATCCTGTGTCCATTTATCTAAAGGATGATTGTGACAGTTCGCACATTTCATGCGGCTTCCCATGAAGACTTCAGTTGTGAATTCGGTTTGAAGCCGGGGGTCTTCAACTGCCGTGAAAAAAGCGGCTGGACCGTACTGGGATGTGTCACCGGTGGCTGTTAGGATCTCTCGGGCGATTTGGTCGTATCCCACCCTTCCCCGTAGTTGGCGGGCGAGGTATTCGTGAAAGGCGCGAGCAGCCTGAGGTGTGGTTGTCACCAAGTTCTTGTCTTGTTTGGATTGAATCCTCAGCAATCTCGCTAACTTGAGTGTGTAAAAGTTTACAAAGGCTTCGGACCGTAACAAATCGTCGATGATTGCTTCACGATCGTCAGGCGTTTGATCAGTTTCAACGCTCTGCGCCGGGAGCCGCCCAGTAAGGTCCAGTGTGATGCGCCGTATGAAGGCTCGGTCGTCCAAAATTGGTGAAACCGGCACTCGAAGTTCTGATAGTGAGGATAAGACTTCCTCGTCAACGAAGTTTTTACGCGTCTCATGGGACAAGTCGGGGGCGACTTGGGAGGTCGGGACGAGCAGCTCAATTGGGATTACTTCAGTCGAGTATCGAGCGATGACAATGTGCCGGCCCGTGCGTTCCAGCGTGGCAGTCGCGGATCCCTTGTCGATCCGCACGGCAGTTGAGTCATCTGCAGTGAACCGCGTAAGGTTTGTGACGTCTCGCGTTGAACCGTCGTGGAAGCGCGCAAGCACCTTGAAGGATGTCGTATCCCCAACTTTTGTTGCAACGTATCTGGCGGGGTGTACCTCGATGTGCTTCAGTTCACGCTGCCTGATAAACTTGGCGCCCTGCTCGATCCAGTCAAGTAACAGCATGGAGTGTTGATCGTCCTCGATAACTGCTCCACCGCCATGTTCGATAAACTCGGCTGGCTTCATGAAAATCAGACTTGATTCGGGGTCAGCTAGGTTGATCCGTCGTCCTCCGTGCCTGCGTACAATTTCGTCGTAATCGGTTTTCGGTGATCCACCGTAGAGCGAGAGCTTGAAACCGCCGCGGCCAATCGCCGAGCCGTGGCATTTTCCCGCATTGCATCCTATCTTCGTAATCATCGGAATCAAATCATTGATAAAGTCGATCTTGTGACTGCTTTCCGTTGATTTTTTGTCCGAGTTTTGGCTCGGTTTCTGGGACGGTGGGTCCATCGACATCCCGGTGTTCCAAAGGCACAAAACTAGTGTTCCCAGTACTAGTGACCCGCGTACCAGTGACCCGCGTACCAGTGACCCGCGTACCAGTGACCCGAGTACTAAGCCTG
>NZGD01000040.1 GCA_002690925.1 Rhodopirellula sp. | reverse complement strand
GCCGCTCATCATGGGGGCGGGAAGTCTACTGAATTGGAAGCAGGGAGTACCGGGCTGCTCTATTTGGTGAACACGGCCACAAAGACGATTGACCGCAAACTGGAAGTGCCGGGGCCGGTGCACCATGTGCTGGCGACTTCCGACGGTCGCTATGCCGTTTCCACGCATCCTGCTAGTGGCAGTATCAGCGTTGTGGATCTGGATTCCGGTCAGTTGGTCAAAACTGTGGCGACGGGGCCGGCCCCCAACTATCTGGTGCAAACCGACGACGGCCAATCCCTCCTGGTCAGCAATACCGGTAATGGCACGGTCAGCGAAGTGGATACCGAGCACTGGTTCGTCGAGCGCAATTTGCGGGTTGGCGGCAACCCAGAGCATATGGTGCTTGCCCCCGGCAACCAGCGGCTCTACGTGAATGATGCTGCATCCGGCCAGGTTCTTGTCCTTGAGCTTGCCAAAGGCGCGGTGGCGGACCGGTACGAGGTTGGCGAGGCGCCCCATGGCGTTGGCTTGAGCGCAGATGGCCAGACCCTCTATGCCACCAGCCAGGGCGGCAACCAGGTGGTCCGGATTGAGCTAGCCAGCGGCGCCCGCCACACCAGGCCGCTGGCTCCTGCGCCCTATCATCTTGCGGTCTCTCCCTACGATGGCCAGCTACTGGTGACCAGTCGGGCAGAGAACAAGCTTTGGGTGCTCGACCCGGAATCCCTCGATGTGGTTGATGAGATCGCGCTGAGCGGCATAGGCCATCAGATATCCCTTGAAGCCCATTAGTACTCTGTTCTGACAATGTTTTTTTCGCAAAGGAACCGCTCATGGATCGACGCTTTAAAATTACCTTGGCAATATTTGCCGTTATCGCACTGGTTTTACTCTGGGGAGAACACAAGGTTCATCTGCTTGGCGCCTTGCCTTGGCTGATACTGCTTGCTTGTCCGCTGATCCATATTTTTATGCACGGAGGGCATGGAGGGCATGGAGGACATGGCGGACATAACCACCACCAGGCAGAGCAACCGGGAAAGAGTGGAGAGCAGCGTGATGACTGATGGTGCATCGGATTATGGCCTTTGGAGCCTGGTGGTGCTGAATTCGGCGATTTTCATATTCTTCGCCTTCAGTTTCTTCAAACCACAGACCCGCCGGGACTGGCGTTCGTTTGGTGCCTTCAGCGCGTTTCTGGTGGCACTGTTCACCGAGATGTACGGGTTCCCGCTGACGCTCTACTTCCTCTCCGGCTGGCTGCAGAGCCAGTATCCCGACGTTAACTGGTTGGCTCACGACAGTGGCCACTTGCTGGAAATGCTGTTTGGTTGGAAGGGTTCCCCACACTTTGGGCCGTTTCATCTCTTGAGCACAGTGTTTATTGGCCTCGGGTTTTATCTGATTGCGGCTGGCTGGCGTACCCTGTACGCCGCGCAAAAGGCAGGGCAGTTGGCCACAACCGGCCTGTATGCCCACGTTCGCCACCCCCAGTATTCCGGCTTTGTGCTCATCATGTTCGGTTTTCTGCTGCAATGGCCCACGCTGCTGACGCTGGCCATGTTCCCGGTGCTGGTGTGGATGTACTCGCGCCTGTCTATTCACGAGGAGCGTGAAACAGAACAAGCGTTCGGCTCCGATTGGCAGGCCTATGCAGCCAGAACTCCCCGTTTTATTCCGCGATTGAGGAATTTGAGGCGCAAGGAAATCGAGGAACAAGAATGATGCATGTGGTAACTATCTCAGTAGGCGTTCTTTTGGTCGCGCTAATCAGCGGCTGCGGTAAACAGACGGTGGATGACCGCTGGTACACACAGGCCCAGGTCGAGCGCGGCGCAATGGTCTTCGACGACAACTGCGCAAGCTGCCATGGCGGCAATGCCCAAGGCGCTTTCAATTGGAAAAAGACCCTGAGGGATGGCTCCTATCCGCCGCCACCGCTCAACGGAACGGGCCATGCCTGGCACCATTCGTTCGACACGCTGATGGGTACGATCAATCAAGGTGGCGCCCCCATGGGTGGGAAAATGCCGGCCTTCGCAGGCGAGCTCTCCAGGGACGATCAAAAAGCCGCTATCGCCTATTTCCAGAGCAAATGGGAAAAGCGGATCTATGAGGCATGGTCTGAAAGGAGTGGGCTCTGATTTCTCTGGGTAATCAGACGATTAACTCAAGGAGGCAGTGTATGAAATGCTTATGGGTGGTGGCTTTTCTAAGTGTTTTTCCGGGCAGTGCGCTGGGTGGTGCGCCCTCGGCGGAATCATTGATTGAGGGGATGGAGGCCACCCTGTGGTCGGACAGCAACCACGGCCGTTTCACCATGCGTATAGAAACCGAATACTGGACCCGGGAACTGGACCTGGAAGCCTGGATGGACCGGCCGGACAAAACCCTGATCCGCATCCACGCCCCCAGGAAGGAAGCCGGCATCGGCTCGCTACGGATAGGTGATGCCATGTGGAACTACCTGCCCAAGGTGGACCGCACCCTCAAAATCCCGCCCTCGATGATGCTGCAACCCTGGATGGGCTCGAACTTCAGCAACGACGACCTGGTCAAGGAAAGCTCGTTTGTTGATGACTACACCCATGAAGTGACCGGCAGCGAAGAGCAGGGCGGGGCGACGACCTATCGCGTGGTTTCCACCCCCAGGCCCGACGCGCCGGTGGTCTGGAGCCGCCTGGAATTCCAGATTCGTGACGATCACATTCCGGTTGCCATGACCTATTTCGGCGAACGGGACCGGGCGATCAAGACCATCACCTACAGCGACATTAACAGTCTGGGCGGCCGGAAAATCCCCACCGTCTGGACCATGGTGGATGCGGACAACCCCAAGTCCCGCACGGTGATTGAGATTGACGCCATCGAGTTCGATCTTCCGCTTGACGACGACCTGTTCACCCTGCGCCGCTTGCGCAATCCACAGTGAGGCATGCTCATGACGCTTGTGAATGTCGAACACACCTCCCGCATCTACCGCCAGGACAGCGTTGCCGTGAAAGCTCTGGACGATGTGTCGGTGGCCATCGAGGCCGGGGAGTTCACCACGCTGGTGGGGCCGTCCGGCTCCGGCAAGACCACACTGCTGAACCAGATCGGAGCGCTGGATGAGCCGTCCTCCGGTAAAATTCAGATAGATGGCCAGGAGATCACAGGCCTGAGCCGCAAGAAGCGAACCGTCCTGCGCCTGTGGAAGATCGGCTTTGTGTTTCAGGAATACAACCTGATTGGCGTGCTTTCGGCCCAGGAAAACGTGGAATACGTGCTGATGCTGCGGGGTGTGCCCTTTGGCGAGCGCCGCCGGCAGGCCCGGGCGATCCTGGCTGACGTGGGGCTGGGCGGGCTGGAAACCCGACTGCCCAATGAGCTCTCTGGCGGCCAGCAGCAGCGGGTGGCGGTGGCCAGGGCCATTGTCAGCAAACCGGCCATCGTGCTGGCCGACGAGCCCACGGCCAATCTGGATTCCAAGACTGGCGCGGCGCTCTTGGACATGATGCGCCGACTCAACGACGAGCAGGGCGTCACCTTCGTTTTTTCCACTCACGATCCCATGGTTATGGAGCGTGCCCGGCGGGTGGTCTATCTCAAGGACGGCCAGATCGAACGCGAGGAACGCCGCCCATGATGGCCTGGCTGCGGCTGGCTCTCGGTAACCTGCGGACCAACCGACGGCGCACGGGGATCACCCTGTTATCGCTGACCGTGGGTGTGGCGGGCCTGGTGTTTCTGTGGGCGTTCATCGACGGCATCAACGCCCAGATGATCAACAACATGACCGGCTATGTCACCGGTGATCTCAAGGTTCACAAGCGCGGCTTCCATGACGAACGGGAAATGAACATCGCCCTGCCGCAACAATGGAATCTGCCTCAGGCGGTGGCCGAAACCGAAGGGGTGACGGCCGCAGCGCCGCGCCTGACCGGCCACGCCCTGGCCAGCCTGGCCGACCAATCCCGGGCGATGCAGGTGATCGGCGTTGACCCTGCCCGGGAAAAAGCGCTGACGCGGCTCGACCGCTCCCTGGTGGCAGGTCGCTACCTGCAATCTGGAAACGAAATCCTGCTCGGCACTGGCGCGGCCCACGCCATGGAAGCTGAGGTGGGCGACGAACTGGCGCTGGTGGTGCAGGCCGCCGACGGCTCCATCGGCGCAGATCGTTTCACCCTGGTGGGGGTGTTTGAAACCGGCGTCAAACGCATAGACGGCCAGGTTGCTCAGGTTCCCCTGGAGGCGGCTCAGGCCCTTTACGCGCTCTGGGGCCGGGTCACTGAAGTGGCCGCCCGGGTGGACGACCCCGACCAGTTGCAAAGTGTGATCGACCGCCTGCAACCGCAATTACAGGCGCAACAGGTGGAGGTGCTGGGCTGGCCCGAGCTGATGCCGTCTTTGATGCAGATGGTGGACTTTCACAATGCCGTGACCTACATCGTTATCCTGGTGGTGTTTGTGGTGGTGGCCGCCGGTATCGTCAACACGATCCTGATGTCGGTGATGGAGCGCGGGCGGGAGTTTGGCGTCATGATGGCGGTGGGCACCTCGGGTTCGCGCATTGTGCAGTTGGTGTTGTTGGAGACTGCGCTGCTGGCCCTGGTGGGTTATGCCCTCGGCCTGGCCCTTGGGCTGGCGGTAACCGCCTACTTTGCCAGCCATGGCTTGGACTTCACCGCCTACATCAAGGCGATGGATACCATGCCCGGCCTGAGCGGCATCGTCTATCCCGCCACCAGCCCCGATCGCTGGGCGATCATCGGCGTGGTGGTCATCGTGGTGGCCCTGCTGGCAGCAATACTGCCGGCCTGGATTGCCAGCCGTCATACGCCCCTGGAGGCTATGGATGCCCACCGCAGTGCCACCAACCGGTTACGTCGCATCCATAGCGAGGTGACGTCTAACCGGATGGTCGTGATCTTTGCCCAGATGGCCCTCCGTTCGGTCTTCCGCAACCCTCGCCGTTCGCTCATCACCGCCTCGGCCACGGCCTTCGGTCTGGCGGCCTATCTGTTTCTGTACGGTTTTGCCGACGGCTTCTTTGAGCAGATGATCCGCAATTCCACCCAGCAACTGAGTGGCCACGTTCAGGTGATGGCGAAGGGGCACGATGTGGACCTTTCGCCCCAACTACGCATCGACAATGTGAGCGCACAGCTGACGACGCTGGGCGATCAACCCGCCGTTCAGGCCGCCGCCCCGCGTATCCTGCTGAAAGGTATGGTGGCCAATCCCAAAACCAGCCAGCCCATGGAGCTGGTGGGCGTGGCGCCGGATCAGGAGCAGCAGGTTACCCAACTGGCCCGCTACATGGTGGAAGGCCGGTACGTTCAGACTGGTGGTGATGGCGTCGTCATCGGTCGAAAGCTGGCGGACGAGCTGGGCGCCCGCCTGAACGACAAGCTGGTGGTGACCGTTCAGCAGGCCGGCGGTGACCTGGCCTCCGGCGCCTATCCCATTCGTGGCATCTACCGCACCGGCAGTGACCTGTTCGACAGCGAATACGTGTTCTTGAACATCGCCCAGGCCCGCCAATTGGCAGGGTTCGCCCCGGACCAGGCCTCGCGCATCGCCCTGCGGTTGCAGGACCGCACTCAGAGCACGCCGCTGGCCGGACGGCTCAATGGCGAACTGGCCGATACCCAACTGATGGCCCAGGACTGGGAAACCCTGTTGCCGGTGGTGGTGCAGATGATCGAGATGACCCAGATCGACTTTTACCTGATTCTGTCCGTGGTGTTCGTGGTAGTGGCCATCGGGGTGATGAACACCATGGTGATGTCGGTGATGGAACGCACCCGGGAACTGGGGGTCATGCTTGCCCTGGGCACTCGGGGCAGCCAGTTGGTGCTGACCATCCTGTTCGAGGCGTTGTTCCTGGCGTTGCTGGGCATGGTGGCGGGCACAGTGCTGGGCGGGCTGCTCGTCACCTGGCTGAACCGCAGCGGCATCGACCTGTCTGCCATCGCTGGCTCCTTCGAGACCATTCCCGGCATCACCGACAAGGTGTACCCGGTGCTCATCATCGACCATGTCTGGTTGCCCAGCCTGCTGCTGTTCGCCTGCTCGGTGCTGGTGGCGCTGTACCCGGCGCGACGGGCGGCCCGGCTGGACCCAGTGGAGGCCATTCGCCATGGTTAGGCGGTTTCGTCCCATTCTGGGGCTGCTGGCGGCACTTTCAGCGTCCGGGGTCCAGGCGGATTTCAGCCATTCTGGCTCCCTCAAGAATCAGACAGTGGGTTCACGCTCGCTGGTGGACGGTGACCCTTACCTGTCCAATCTGACCCGGCTGCGCCTGGAGCCGCGCTACCGCCAGGTCGATTGGGCTCTGGAGGCGGCCTACGATCTGGAGCTGCTCACCGGCAGCTTCCTGGATTCACCGGAATTCGAAATTCTCAAGAGTGCGCCGGACCCGCGCTACTGGACGCTGCAAGACGAACTCCACGATTCCGGTGATCTGGTCGCCCGCCACCAACTCTACCGGGGTACCGTGCAATGGCGCTCGCCGGTAGGCGACTTCCGACTGGGGCGTCAACAGGTCAACTGGTCCACAGCCCTGATCTGGAACCCCATGGACATCCTCAATCCTGTCAGCCCTCTTCAGTTAGAGCCCGATGAACGGATTGGCGTAGACGCCCTGTTATGGGACAGATCCTGGGGCGCAACCGGCCGAATCAGTGCCGTTCATGCACCGCAGGATAGTAGCGAGAATGCCAGCACGGCGGCGCGGGCCAAGCGTTTTTTCGCCGGCGTTGATGCAGGATTGATGGTGGGTGAGTTCGCCGACGTCACCAAAGCGGGTTTCAGCGGCAGTGGCTCAGTGGCTGGCACCGGTTGGCGTTCTGAGCTCGTCTGGAGCGAGCCGGATGCCGGGGACAGCTACTGGCAAGGAGTTGCAGATTTGAATTGGGCATTTCGCAACGGACTCAACCTGGCCGTTGAATATTTCTACAATGGTCGGCCCGTATCACCGGGACTTCCTGGCTTGGCCGGCCTGGTGTCCACGCAACCAGTCTATGCAGGGCGCCATTATGCCGGGCTTCTGGTATGGCAGGATATCACCCCCTTCTGGCAGTATCGGCTGGTGACCATCCGGAATGTCGATGATGCCAGTTGGGTGCTTTACCCGAGATCCACGTGGATACTACCGCTGAGCCACGAGATCTATTTCACTGCTGGGGCCCAGTGGTTCGGGGGTGACAGAGAGAGCGAGTACGGAAGACTTGAACCATTAGGATTGATGGAGGTGCAGTGGTTTTTCTGAATAGTACCTACCGGCCAGGAGCCGCTGTTGTACTCGTTCTGATGATCTGGGGCGTCAGTTTTTTTCTGCACTTTTTCTGGGAAATGGTGCAGGTTCCGTTCTTCACCGATATGACTGAGGCCCGTCATTTGGATGTGGTGTGGTTATGCACCCGCGCCACTATCGGAGATGCCAATATAGCCATCGGCGCATATGCCGTTGCGGCATTGATATCAAGGGACTGGTTTTGGGCAGTGAGCGGCTGGAGACGAACCAGTCTGTCGGTTTACCTTGCAGGCGGACTAGTTGTAACGATCGTTTTTGAGTATTGGGCGACAGGGGAAGGTGAAAGGTGGAACTATAGTGAGTTGATGCCCGTGCTCTCATGGACAGGCACCGGGGTGCTCCCTCTCGCTCAATGGGTCTTCCTGCCACTGCTAACGGTATTAGTCGTCGAATGGATGTTTCTTGGATGGTTGACCTTGAGAGCCAAATGAAAGATTCACTATGGAAACTGAGGGGAGGTACCTTTAAAAGTTTAAATATTCAATAAATAGTCGATCACCTTTTATAAAAGGTGATCGACTATTTATTTACTTAATAATCACTGCTTTTATCAGGAATGAGTATGACCCATGGAATGGGCATCTGAATCCTTTGCTTCGTAATTTAAATGTCGTAACTCACCCCGGATTACCTGATGCTTACCCATATGCCGATCGCTTTGTTTGTTTTTCATACAGTGCATTTGCGTACTTTCGGTGCTGGCTGTTTTGTTCGGGTAAGTGCGCGCTTCATTAATCCGGTCGGCCAACCCTGAATTGGCAGTGGCCATGGTAGAAAATAAAGTGGCAGCTGCTGCAGCAATAATGATTTTTTTCATGATGCTCTCCTTAATAACCTTAAACTGTTCAAGAAATTCAGTTCAGTTTCAGGTTTCTGTGGTTTACTTGAGCGTGATCAGGGCGTCGACTGCTTGAAGCCCGAGCCAGCCGACGCTTGTGTCTCCACGAGTTGACTTTACCGCAATGATTACCTTGCGGTATTTTTTTGGCTTTGCTTCAGCGCCTTATGATAAGCCCGGCCTTCATCCGTCATCATTTGCACGCGAGCCTCAAAACCTCCTTCAGACATCGCATAACGTGTCATTTCTCTATGTAAACGCTGCATATCTTCATTCTGAAGTATTTCTTCAAAAGATGATTTATCCATCATTTGGTTGTGCATAACTTTCATGTCCTTACTGTCTGACATGTTGCCGGCAAGCACGGATGTTGAAACGGTAACTGCTGCTGCAAATATAAGTACATTTTTCATAATCACACCTCCTGATTGGTTGATGTGCTAATTAAAACATCGGTTTCTGAATTGATCCTGAAATTAAGATAAAGAATTCAAAAAAAGTAATTTTATTCAGGAATAACAGCGGTTTGATATAAATCAAATTAAACCATTTTGATCTGTAATTCAGTTTGGTTTCAGATAAGCGCTATAAGATTGCGTTTCAGAAATAATTCAATGGAGATTTTAAATTGTCCCTTCTTCTTCGCCTTATAAAGCCGGCCTTCCTCGGTGCTCTGCTTTTAACCAGTCTGCCCGGTTGGGCGGTACCCAGACTTGAATTGACGGGCGCAATTGATGCGGCTATCGAGAATGATCCCTGGCTGCGCCAAAGTGTTCAGATGCAGAGTGCTCTGTTGGAAGAATCTATTGCCGATGGCGCACTCCCGGACCCCCGGATGACGATTGGTGCCGCGAATTTGCCCACGGATACTTTTGATACCGGACAGGAGGCAATGACTCAGGCCACCATTGGATTTACCCAGCGAATTCCGCGAGG
>NZGD01000039.1 GCA_002690925.1 Rhodopirellula sp. | reverse complement strand
TCAGCGTGTTCGTGATCAGCGTGTTCGTGGTCAGCGTGTTCGTGGTCAGCGTGTTCGTGATCAGCGTGTTCGTGATCAGCGTGCTCGTGATCAGCGTGCTCGTGGTGATGGTGATCGTGGTCTTGGTATCGTTCTATGCGTTTGTCGGGAGCGAGGCTCATCCACGCATCTTCTGATAACCGGCACAATTGGGCGATCATGTCGATGAGTGGCTCGTCCCACTGTTTGGTCTCTTTTTGAATCGAAAAGCGGGCACGCTCACTGGCTTCATAGATGTTAATCCAGAGGCTTTCCTCGATGTCTGTGTCTGCAGCAAATTCTGGTGCCCATGACACGAGATCCGTCAGCTGCGACTGGAGCTGGGGGCTGCTGTGGCCGTTTTTCATTGCGTCGAGCCGTTCTTGGATCTTTCCAGAAAGATCGCCCAACGAACTTGGCATATGGTCTGTAGTGACGTGATGATGTTCGTGCGATGAACTTTGCATCTCGTCTTTTGAACAGCCAATGGCTAGACAAACTGCGCTGACGAGGCAACCGATAAGCACATGATGTTTCATGACTATTTGTACTCCGGTGCTGCAATTGATTTCATGATTCGGGTGACTACATCGTCAATTGCTTCACCGTGGGTAATCAGTCTTACAGACAGCACTGGATGTCCAACTTGAATTACATCGCAGGGTGTTACAAAGTCACGATGGTTCAGCATCGCCCACGCCTGTGCCATCGCCTGCCACTGCATCATTCCACGGGGACTAACTCCAAGGTCCACGGCTAAGTCGGAGCGACTGGCTTCGACGAGGTCAATTAGAAAATCGGTGACTCGAGGGTGAACACTGATCTGTTGTACCTTTTTCTGCAGGTCAACCAGATCGTTCAGCGAGATCGAGGGTTTGGGCGGTTGCGGGTCGATTTTGTCGACTGAGTGAACCTCGCGTGAAAGGATCTCTCTCTGTGCTTCTCGATCTGGATATCCTATTTTTAGTTTAATTGAAAAACGGTCCAGCTGTGCTTCGGGTAGCGGGTAGGCACCATGGGAGTCGATTGGATTCTGGGTGGCAATTACAAAAAAGGTGGGTGATAATGAGTGTGGTTTTCCGTCAATGGTGACTTGTCTTTCAGCCATCGCCTCCAGCATGGCGCTCTGGGTGCGGGGGGTTGTTCGGTTAATCTCATCAGAGAGCAGAACATCGGCGAAAACGGGGCCTTCGTTAAACTCAAACTCACGCGTCTTTTGGTTGTAAATGCTGAAGCCGGTGATGTCTGCGGGCATCAGGTCGGGAGTGCACTGGACACGCGCCAGTTTGCCTTGGATGGAATCGGCGATTGCTTTGGCGAGTGTGGTTTTTCCGGTGCCCGGCAAGTCGTCAAGCAGGAGGTGTCCGCGTGCGAGCAAGCACGCGATGACCATGTCAATCTGTTCATCTTTGCCCAGTAAAACACTCCTCAGGTATTCCTGCAGGGTTGCGACAGTGGAGATAGTGTCCAAGGTCGGACTAGGTGCTTCGGTCGTATCCATGCGAGTCACGCTCATTCTTGAGTGTTTGGTTTAAGGGACATGATGGTGCGGATGCTGAGGACATTTACCAGTTGCAGGTCATCTTGTTCTCTCAGTTCTCGGCTGGGGCCAAAGAACAGTTGGTCTGCGGCATCAGTGAAGCGTTGCGTTGCGTTGGCAAGATGCAGGTCGGCGTGCGCGAGCTCTTCCAGCCAGGCACGCTGGGACATGCCCGCGGGGCGAGCAACTCCTGCTAACCGTGCACGGGTTTCAATTATCTTAAAAGCCAGACGCACTCGTGGTCGCGGACGAAGAGATTTTGAGCACACCCAGGCAGTCGATAGTAAAAGGTCGGCCCACAATCGCCGAGAGACGTAAAGGGCAATTAACGAGATCACTGTTGTGAGTATGACGGGCCAGTGAGCAACGGCGAGTTGCTGCGTTCGTAGACGCCATGAGGGCTGATAATGTGGCTGAAGGTAACCGGGGGTAGGTTCGACCTCGAACCAACGCCCATCATTTAACTTGATTTCCGCCCATACGTGAACATCGTCAGGTAGCACATTGGCGTGATTTGCCGTGAATTCGAAAGCATCAGGACGTACATAAAAACCTGTTACCAGTCGGGCCGACAAACCGAGTTTCTCAGCTATCAACACTGCAGTGGTTGCGAACAGGTGGTCGCCTCCGCGGCGTGACTGAAGGAACTCGTGCAATGTGTTCGACGTCTCGTTGCCATGACGCGCAAAGGAAAACTGGGTCCGAAGGTTTTGAATACAGGAAAACAGCTGATCGGTTGGGTTCTGAGCGTTCTTCTTCGAAGATTGAACCAAACTATCAATCAGTTGGGCTGTGTCGGGAGTTAACGCGTTGGCGTTCGGGCTTAAGGAATGCTTCTGGAGATCAACGTCAAGGTTGGCCCGTATTTCATCTTCGGTCAGGTGCGAAGATGCGACGTGGACCACAGTCATCGGAGGAACTTTTTTACGACCTGGCATGTAAAAACTGCCGTCATCCGCAATTGCGAAAAAATCTTGTCGAATCACCTCCTTGATGTGAACGCCGGCGGTCAGCATTGGAAGAGGCAGACGTGTGGAGTCGAGTTTGATGATCTTCAGAAGCCCAACAGATACGGCCTTGGGTGATCGCAGAAAGGAGGCTCGAGTCTTAGGGTCGAAGAACCATGGAACATCGTTAATGTCGATCCGTGACAGTTTTTCTTGGCCCAACTTTGCGGTTTGCGACCAAGTGTGCCCGTCAAAGGTATCGTAACGATGCATTGCCAAACGTATGCCCGTTGCACCATCCCATTGCACGATGGTATCGCTGAGTGAGCTGTTTTGCTGTTTGTGTTTTTGAGAAGCCAAGCGATCAGTTGAAAAGCTGCCAGCACCTTTGTCCGTGGTTGTGGCCTTGTGATGCATAGGGATTACGTTTTCATTGCCCATTCCCTGCCGTCGTTCCCAGACGATCTTCTGCTTCTCAGGCGGACCGAGTGAATCGCTAAACATGTCAAAGAGCGTTGAGTCTGTCGTTTCAAGAAAAATATCTGAGTCAACGGCACCAAATGACTCTGCGTGGTCCTGCGCAGCAATTGCTTGGTCGCCAGTTCCCACACCACTGCGAGCTGCAGGGTCTGACCACTCGTTGCCACCGCTGGTGGGCATGAATCCAAAGTCAAATCGCTTTGAACCCGGAGCCTGCTCCTTGATGGCATAACCACCGGCGGTCAACACGAGTAACGCGACGAATAGGATTCTGGGTCGCAGAGTCCAGGAACGTTCCACCGATTGTGGAATTGCTAAATCAAGCTGCTCCCAACGGTTGGCAACAAGGTGCCAAACACAGATCAACATCCACAACAAAGGTAATGCAACTGCATTTGGATTGTCAGAGATTGCCGCACAGAACAAGATTAGAAAACCGCTGATTACAAGCGACAAAGACCAGCAGCGTCTGCTTGAGTCGGTAAGGGCCAGACCAAGTGAGGCTGCGGCAAAGGTTGCCAAAGCCGACATTTCGAATGGAATGGGTGAACCGCAGAGGCGTGCGATCACCGCGAAAATGATCGGTGTTAAAAACAGACCTGCGATGTTCAGTTTGGCAAGCAGCTTCGCGTGGCGTGTGTGAATTGCCCAGCAGTTCAGAATGAGTGCCGAAACTGACAGAACGCTGATGCTGAGCATTTCACCAAGAAACCAGCCACGGTGTTCTGCAAAAAATCGAAATGGAATTACCGCGGCCACACCTAAAACTGCAAGTAGCAGCGTTTCAATTCTTCTACGCGACCAAGTATTCATCACGCACCTCAGGCCAGAACGAGGCAAGTTGCGGTCCCAGATCCTGTTCCGATTTGATCAATCGGTGGAGGTGATCTCGTTTTGTTCTGCGATTAGCGTTGGGGTCGGAGGCACACACCACAATGTCTCCATTTTGGTTCGGCGAGATTGTGATCGAGACGCGATGGTGCAGTGGTACGCCCGGCTCAAGCTTCTCGAGACCCTTTTCAGGTACAGTTGCGAGTGCATCCATCATCTGGCAAAAGCCTTTTTCGCCTCTCATGACATGAATCGCTTCGTTCCCAAGCCGAAGGGTCAACGAGATGGAGGCGTCATGAAGATTGGCCAAAATACTGGCAGCGACTCGAATGCGCTGTGCCAGACGCTCGCGATGCTCGCACATGCCGACATCAACGATGACTTCAACGCTGCATGACTGTGGGGCGCTACGTTCTGTAATGACTAGCTCACCGTACCGGGCCGTAGCAATCCAGTTGACATCACGCACACTATCACCAATTCGATAATCACGTAGCCCGAGAAAGTTGCCTGACCGCCCCGCTCGGTTTCCGTCTCCATGATCGGATAGGTTGCGTCCGACGAGGCCTGCCTGTCCGCGAATCGGGAATACTTTGGGCCATACCGTAATCGGGGCGACATCTTCGAGTTTGCGTTTGGCAGTCCAAATGCCAAAGGGAAATGAACAGGTCAGCGTTGCGTCGCCATCTGGGTAACGTCCCCTGAAGTCGGGGCGAATTGAGAACGAAAAGGTTGAAGTGGTTAAAGATCGAATGAAAGCTAATGCAATGGTCGGAATGGTTGCGACATCCGGATTTGTGCTGGAGCGATCCAGAAAGCCTTCAACCGATAGTCCCCACAGCGGCATGGGTAGTTTGTTTCGTACCGAGAATTCGAGTTCACATGGGTCGTCCTCATGAACATGCGGCACGCATGGACGCAACGAGCAGGAAACGGCACGTACTGCAATGGCCGGCCATACCATACCAACGGCAATGATCGAAGCGAGCGCTGCAGCGAGTGTCCAGCCGATCGGCGCGAAATACAGACCGATGATTACACTGACGCAGGTGGCTAGTACAAACCAACCCACGGGTTCTTTGAGCCAATAAACAAAACGATTTGCCCGCGGACAAAAATCTGTGGTCAGCAAACGCGCTGCCCAGCTTTTCTCCTTAGGCAACGCATGGAACGTATCCATGGTGTGGACCTCGGGATCAGAAGAATGTAAAGGTATCTAGACGCTCTGAGCGGTCAAGCTCGCGGCGGACCTCTCACTGATATCCCGTTCACCCACGTTTTTAGGTCAACAACGCTTCCTCTATCCGGGCTTGCTGGCTCGGTTGCGTCACTGGAAAATGTTGGCTCAAGGTATTGCGTAGTTGTTGCATTACGCAAAGAGAAAAAACTCTGGCAAACACTGCAGCGTTCAGAGTCATGTTTGTGCTGGTGATTATCATTCCCCGGTACATGAGGCTGTTGGGGATTTTCCTGCTCTTTGTCTAAAGACGATTCGTTTTCCTGGTGCGTCTCGTCCCGGTGCTGGTGTTTGCAGCAGGCGTGAGGCTCAACGCGGCCTACGGTACTGGTGATCGTTGTCTCGGTAATGATCACGCTGGCCTGAACACAGCAGCTAGAACTTGCTTCAACGCAACCGACATGCAACCATCCCGCGACACTGCTTAGAAGCAGCGAGGCAATGCAGAGATAGGCAGTCAATTGGCGAAATGCAAACAAGCAGCAACTCTTTTCAAAACAATCTTAAACGCAGTGGCACCTGTACGAGAGTCGGGGCTGATCCGAGATTGCAACGAAAGCCCGTTCTCGCTTTATCTATTAGGTTGCCATGAAAGGGTACGTTTCGTCAATAGAAATGTTCACGATCCTGAACGAAAACGTGGTTGTTTGTATGGTTTTCTAGCGGGCTCATGCGGCGATTTAAGCAGGAAATTCGAAAATCGGCCTGCCCATCATTGACCGCTTGAGTTCAGCTTTTTGCTTCTGAAAGGCTAATTTGCATCATGAACGTTGCTAACTGGGGGCTGCCTCTTCGCGGGCTGGCCTGACCGCGACGCTCCTGCTGACACAATGAGCAGAAAGGAGTTGCGAATTTTTTGCTTATCTGAGTGGTGATCTTGCAAGTCCCCATTAGCTTGCTGTGATTCACCATTGGCTGTGAATACTTGGCGGGGTTCTGCGAGGTCTTTGGTTCCGAAGTTGTAGGATTCGGTTTCGATTCAGGTCGGCAGGGGTATCGCAGCATGGAGACCAAATTGGGGCTTAGTAAATTGTTGTTGTACAACCGGTCACTGTATTCAATGCTGTCGTTTCATGCCAAGCAAATTAAGTCGGTGATCACAGTTAGCGTATTAGCACCAGCGGCCACTTCGTGTTGCTGGTGAAAGGAGTCTCTCGCCCGTTTAAAGTAACTGCAGAAACTGTTTTGTTTTGATTTTTACTATGATCAAGATAAATGCTCAAACGATCAAAATCACGAGGATGCGCAGTGTGGAGGTGTCTTGGACGAAGGAGAGTCATGAGGTGATGGGAAACCTGTGCACCAAGACTATAGGCGATACCGTATGAAGGACTTGCCGGGTTAGGAGGTGTTGCGTGCATTTCCCCAATTCCTAGTGGGGTTCTGGTTTGCGTGCTACTCACTGGTTTGGAGGGTTCATCGAGGTAAAAGCAACTGTGAACTCAACCAGGGAAGATGAAATTAAGATTCGGGGGCAGATGGTTCATACCTTTTTAGGTCTGGGAGGTTCCTGCGACTCTCCCTTCGTGATCTTGTTCGTCGAGAGTAAACCGTGTTGGTCGTGGGCTGTTGCCTGCCTTGGAGAGAAAGTTGATTCTTGGGATAAGTAGCTGTTAGGTGTGAATAAAGCTGCGTGCAGTTGTTAATGGGACCTAAAAATGCTCTATACTTTGAAGATTAAGACTAATGATGACAGCCACGCACAGTTTGTTGTGGAAGTAGATAATGTGCTTTTTCTATACAGGTGTTTATTTTGGGGAATGAGCTAGACGAAGACGCGCTCTTCCGTCGCGCCCTGATGATACCTGCCGCGAAACAAAGATCGAAGTTTCTCGATCAGGCGTGCGGGAGCGACAGCGGTTTACGCAGCCGAGTTGGAAGGCTACTAGAGGCGGACGAATCCGACTGGTTGCAGTTCGATGGGTTATTGGAAGACGATACAGTTTCCGAAGTTGCGTGCACTCAATTACCCGTGATTGATAACTACCACTTGGTGGAGAAAATTGGTGCTGGGGGTATGGCTGACGTCTTTGTTGCAAATCAATTGACTCCCTTTGAGAGAGAAGTTGCCGTAAAGATTCAGCGTGCGCAGAAAATCGAATTGGAGGCGTTTCCGCGATTTCAATTCGAGGTGCAGACGCTCGCAAAGCTGGAACATGAGAACATTGCAACCATCTACGATGCAGGGACTACGGCGGATGGGCATCCATATGTGTCAATGGAGTTGGTGAGGGGTGAACCAATTACGCGATTTTGCAATGACCATCGGTTGAACATTGCTGATAGAATTCGTTTGTTCATTGAGGTTTGCAACGGAATCGAATACGCACATCACCATGGGGTTATCCACAGAGATCTGAAGCCTGCGAATATTCTAGTGGCAGAGAACTTACTTGGTCCCGTTCCAAAAATTATCGATTTTGGACTGGCCAAGGACACAGAGGGGCTCGGCGGTCAGTGTCAGCCGCAGGATCGTCAGATCATCGGCAGCTTGAACTACATGAGCCCTGAGCAATTTCGTTTAGATTTTGATGCGGTTGATGCACATACGGATGTGTTTGCGTTGGGGGTCATCCTGCATGAAATGATTGTGGGCGAGATTCCGCTCTCAAGGGAACTGAGTCTCACAAAGACCTTGGAGGAGAGGGTGAGGTGCGTTTGCGAAGTTGTTCCGGTATCGATTGGCAGTACGCTTAAAAACTTACAAGATCGGGAGGAGTTTTCCGAGAGTCGGAGCACGAGTTTCGATCAGTTGACGAAGCAGTTTACCCCGACGCTCGATAAAATAGTGGCGCGCATGTTGGCGAAGCGAGAGGAGGAACGTTATTCAACGATTCGAGAATTGTCAGATGATCTTCAGCGGTTTTTGAACGGAGGTGAATTAGGAAAAAAAACAACGGACACTGGAGTTGGGGTAGGGTGGTACCAACGTCGTTTCTCTTTGCTGGTTTTTTCGCTTTTGTTGGTTGTTGCTAGTGCAGTCGCGGCAATCAAACACCGTCAAACGCAAGTAGAGTTTGAGCCCAACCCGGAACAAGACTTGGGGTTTGTCGTTCCGAACGGAGGTGGAGTGGGACCGGCTTTGGGTGCAGTGGGAATTTCGAGTGGAGGTCGTGGAAACGACGCATTGTTAGACTTCAACCAACCGCGTTCACTTGAGTTGGGCAATGAAGGCAGTGTACCTGGGTCGAGAGAGGAGTTTTACTATCTGGTTCATGATATGAGACCTGTTGCCGCATGGCTGCTTGCGGAGGCTTGGCAGGACGACCCTAAGTTAGAACAGTTGAGGGATGAGCTTGGAAAGGATTTTGACTTGGCTGGACTTCCGGATGGTGCTGAGGTCGAAATCTGTGACTGGAACACCGAACCGTTCCAGTGGCACCGAGTTGAGTTAAGAGACGCAGTAGCAAGACTTCCCCTTGGCGATGTATTTATCGAGCCTCTTCGTAAACGGTTCGTTCCCTCGTTGCGGATGCGTGTCAAATGCGCGGGTTACGTAACGAAGGAGTTGGTTCTGAGCGCAGGCGAGTTTGCTGCGATGGGGGGCAAGATCAAGCTTGTTAAAAAAACTAACGATACGCCTCCGGGAATGACACGCGTGTTCGGCGTTGCTGACGCGTTAGAGATGCCAAGGTATCGATCTTACGGCGGGTTTAGAGAAGGTGATTTTTGGGTAGATAAGCTCGAGGTTTCAAATAAGGAATATCTGGAGTTTGTTGAGGCAGGTGCTTATGAGTCAGCGGATCATTGGTCGTCGGTTGAGTTTCGAATGGATGAGGAGGTGCAACCATTCAAGACAGCGATGAAGCGTTTCGTGGACCGAACGGGTAAGCCTGGGCCTGCATCTTGGGTCGACGGTCGATTTCCCGATGGAAAGGAGATGTACCCGGTTTCAGGAATAAGCTTCTTTGAGGCTGCCGCTTATGCGCGTTTTCGTGGCAAACGATTGCTGACAATTTTGGAATGGCGGCAGGCGGTATTGGGTCGTGCAAAGTCGGCGTTGGTGGCACGGAGTAATTATGCAAGTGAGGGACCGGCGAGGTGCGGAGCCCATGCGGGAATTTCTCGCTTCGACATTCGAGACCTTGGTGGAAATGTTCGTGAATGGTGTAGCACGGTTGATCAGCATGGACGTGGTTACATTCTCGGAGGTAGTTGGGAGGATCCCCGGCATGCGATTAACTTGAACATTGCAGTGGATCGTTGGAATCGGGATCTAGTGAATGGGATCCGATGTTGCAAAGGCGCAAGTGAGACGGAGGAAGAGTTGACTGCAGGCCGACAAAGTGATGACTTCACAAGTTCAATGGGAGTATCCCCAGGTGTGTCGCTTGCGTCGCTAGAAGACTTGAACAAGCTGCACAAGTACGCGAGGGGTAACCCGCCTGACGCCACTGTCGAACAAGTAGATAATCCGGCACTTGCGAATCTAGGTGTGAGTTACACGATTGCGCGTCAAAAGTCTGGATATGACCAGACCAGATGCACCTTGCACCTTTTCAGACCTGCCGAAACAGAAGACCCTCTCTCTTCTGTAATGCTGCTCGCGGACTTGCAAGAGTTTTCTGGTATTAGCAAAGTCGGTCTGTCACTAGCATTGCCCGAAAGCGATTCGTTGGCGGCAATATGTGAGATCTTAAAACGGAATAAGATCCTTTTGTGTATTCCCGAGCTTAGAAATCGAGAGGTTATTCAGGGAACGGGTGGTAGAACGGACAAACTGAATACTGGTGGTAAGAACACCGGAGACCAACCGGCGTCGATCAATCGAGTGAATAACGCCATGTGGGGCTTGGATTATGTCGCATCGCAAGGGGATTTAGTCTCCGGACAGACGTGTCTATTAGCTTTCGGTGCAACAGGAGAAGATGCGGTGAGGTTACTGGCACTGGATGACCGCTTACAAACCGGAGTGCTTGTAGCAACGGGTTATAAAAAACAATCGAAACTGGGCTTGCGCTTTCGGGATATCAGTCGCAAGACTTTTGGGGCTTACCATTACGCACCACGTGTTACTCAACCTGTTTTGATGATCAATGGTTCTCTTGATTTAGAGTACCCTGAGTTAACGTGTCAGCTTCCCTTGTTCAATGAGGTTGGTAGCAGTGTGAAAGAGAGGCTTCAAATCGGTGGATCCCTGTTGCATGAACCCCAGCACCTGAATGAGGTGTTGGTTCATGTCGTTGATTGGTTTATGAAGAACCCGTAGTACGCGGCAGTGGTCACTCTTTGTGTCATCTGGGTACAACATGGGCGAGATGCGCGCTAATGTTTCCTTGCCGACTAGGTGCGATTGCCGCGGAGCACCAAGGTTTACACGTTTTGCGTGTTTATCTCGGAGGACTTTCTGCCTCGATTGCATCAAGGTTTAGGGGTGGAACGGTGTAGCGGGAACCGCTCTGGGGTCGAGGTCTGGGTTCCGGGTGGAATTCGTTCGACCCAAGCGTAGGAAGCATCTTCTCTCCATATTTTTTCTGTGAGATTCAACTGCCTTGCAGATGAATCGATTTTGCTTCTTCTCTGGTTGGTGTTTCACGTCTGGTAGTGGAATTCATAAGGACTGCGTGCTTGAAGCTGGCGGTCTACTGCGTACGCAGCCAATGGGTGCAATGGCGGTTCATGCGGGCAAGCGAGCAGAGGTTCGGGTTTTTGCACTACGGAATTTGTTGTTAAGGATAGGCCCTGCCTTCAATGATTTCGTGGTTCTAGGATTCAGCGATTTGAAGCTGAACATGAATTTGTTTGAATCGTTATCAATGCTCGTCGGGGCGGTCGCCTGCATTGGTGGGGCATTGACGTGTACGCGCGGCGGGATTTCGGACGGTCGAATGGAACTGTGAGGGTAAGAATACGTGTGGTTCCAGCATGTCTGTGATGGATCTGAGCCTGAGTGTGTTGGGATTTGCTGGCCATTTTTGGTTGGACCCCATTTAATCACAAAAGGTTTCTCTATCAGAAACCAGCCCTACCTTGATTGGTGTGTTTTTTGGGGTCCCAACGCAGGAGAGTTCGCGGACCAAGAAATTTTTCCAGCAGTATTTGATTGACGGTAAACCGCCTAGAAAACCAGATCATTGGCGATGAGGTCACCGTCGGTAATTTGATCCCCAACGGCTCTACCGAGGGGTTGGACGGTTACCATTAGTAAATGCAGGCGGGGCCGGGCACCACAACACGTAGGTTTGGCAAATTTAGCAAGCACAGCGGTCGTTGTTTGGGTGAACCGCACACGGGCGTTTAGCTTTCAGGTCGCGCGAGGGTCGCGTAACGCCTGGGATTGTCATGCTGGGAGATACGCCGTGAGTGTGTTGCTTGTAGCCTCGTGTTCCTGCCGATTCTGATAGGTTCAGCCGAAGCGGTATCGAGGGGGCACTGGATGAGCGTTGAGGATTCGGGCCGCACCACGCGTGCGCGTGGAAAATGAGCATGTGATTGTCTGAGGTGTATGTCATTATGCTTTTGGCAATAAATATTCGGTGAAGGTGCACGTCCCGCAACAGCTTTCGTGACGCAGTGGATGGGTTGGGAATCTGACTGACATTGAGGCAATGTCAACGAGCGGCGGTTTCTCGAGTTCCATTTGCCTGTATCACTAGTTTCTAGATTGAATCGCATGGGTGTTGCCCCTGGTTGCGTTCCTAAAACACCCGTTTTGTTCATCGTTGGTTCAACAACTATGCATTGATTCAGATTGTCAAGTCGTTGCGTTCGCTCAGGCGGCTTGGGAAGAAGCAGATGCCGCAAGTTGTTTAAAGTTGACGCTGGATTGGTATTGGAGTGCATAACTGGCAGTAAAGTGAAATCTTTGTTGTGCGTGGACGTTTTGTTGTCACCTTTGTGGAATTTAGGAACACATAATGTCTTATGCGACTGATTACATCACAAAACACCAAGTGAATAGCCTTATCATGAATTGCCGCTCGCTTAGCATGGTTGCCCGGACTGTCGTCACAACTGGGATGATCCTTATTTTTGGTTCGTTCGCGGTTGCACAGGATTCCGAATATTGGATTCGTCACTCTTCGATCTCTCCAAACGGAAAGTGGATTGCGTTTGGCTATCAGGGTGATTTGTACGTGGTGCCAAGTAAAGGCGGTTTGGCGAGGCCCTTGACAGTAAATGACTCTTGGGATGGTTATCCGAAATGGTCGCGAGATGGTTCTCAGCTCGCATTCGCAAGCGACCGTCATGGAAACCTTGATTTGTTTTTGATGCCGGCCGAGGGTGGTAAGGCTCGCAGACTTACCTTTCACAGCGCTGATGATATTCCTGCCGATTTTTCGGTGGATGGCGGAGCGGTAATGTTCGCATCTTCACGAGCTGATGATTCAAAGGCGAGTATCTTTCCTACCAGTCGCTTGGCAGAATTATATGAGGTGAACACAACGGGTGGTACGCCGCGGATGATATCGACCATCCCAGCTTCGCAAGCAAGGTACAGCGAAAACGGAAAAGAAATTGTTTATCGAGATGAAAAAGCGTATGAAAATGAGTTCCGAAAACATGACGTTTCAGCTTTCGCCCGTGATATTTGGAAACTGAATGTTGAAACCGGGGAACACACGCAGCTGACTCGATTCAAGGGTGGAGACCACTGCCCAATCTTCGTTGGAGAGCAAATCTATTATCTTTCCGAGGAACGGTCCGACACCTTCAATGTTTGGGCAATGGACCCAAAGGGTGGTAAGCGAAAGCAAGTTTCGGAGTTCTCTCAGCATCCTGTTCGACATCTATCCGCCGCAGAAGATGGGCTGTTGTGTTACACGCACCACGGTAGCTTGTACACGCAAAAACGTAACGGGGAACCGACCCAGGTGGCAGTGAGTTTCAAGGTTGATACGCAGAGTAATGATTATGCGAATAAGACATTGAAGAATATCTCCGAATTCGCTGTCGCTCCGAATGGCAAGGAAATCGCGATCGTTTCCAGGGGTGAGGTGTTTGTGTTGAGTAGAGACTTTGGAACGACCGTGCGGATCACTGATACAGCGGAGCAGGAACGAAGTGTTTCATTCAGCAATGATGGGAGAGCTCTTCTCTATGCTGGCGAGCGCAATGGCAAGTGGCGTCTCTACGAGGCTGCACTGAGTGATCCGCGGGAAAAGTACTTTTTTACGGCCACGAAAATTGAGGAAAAGGAAATCCATTCGGCGGATACCGAGAGCTTTCAACCCTTGTTCTCACCAGATGGAACGAAGATTGCTTTTTTGTCAGGCAGGGATGAGATTCAGGTCCTCAATCGTGAGACCGGGGATACCAATGTTGCGTTAGGAAAGGAACACAACTACTCCTATTCGGACGGCGATATCTCATTTGCATGGTCGTCAGACAGCAAGTGGCTAACTTCGGACTTCGCTTCACGGGGTCGCTTGTTCATCCCCAATATCGGACTTGTGCCAGCGGACGGCAGTGAACAGCCCGTTGACATTAGTCACTCTGGGTATCAGGACTCATCGCCGCTCTGGAATAGCAGCGGGAATGTTGTGTACTGGACAACAGCAAGATATGGCCGACGGGACCATGGAAGCTGGGGGCGTGAATACGATGTGATGGCAGCGTTTCTTACGCAAAATGCATATGATCAGTTCACCCTTAGCAAAGAGGAGTATGAACTAACGCAAGAAATTGAGAAAGAAAAACAAGAAGGTGCAGAGTCAGAGAGCTCGAAAAAGATAAACGAGGTATCGATTGAGTGGCAGGACCTTGATGATCGAACTGTACGCTTGACCAAAGATTCCGCGAACATCACTCAGGCGTTTCTCAATGAAGATGCCAGTAAACTGTACTTCCTGAAACAACACGCCGAGTCCAGTGAACTCTGGATGCGGGATTTCCGCGAAGACGATACGAAGCTTCTTAAAAAGCTTGATAAGGCTGCTAGCTTTGAGGTATCCAAGGATGAAAAGTCCATTTTCATTCTTTCAGGTGGTTCGCTCAGCCATGCACCACTTGATGGGGTTGAAGAGGCAAAGCCTGTGAATTTCAAGGCAACCATGACGCTTAAGCCAATGGCGGAGCGTGCCTACATGTTCGAGCATGGTTGGCGGCAAATCAAAGATAAGTTCTACAAACGTGATTTTCATGGTGTTGATTGGGATGGAATCAAGGAGTCGTACGCGCCGAAGCTTTCCACAATCACGAATACACGTGATTTAGCCAATCTGATGGCGGAGATGACAGGAGAACTGAATGCTTCACACATCGGTGTTGGATATCGTCCCGGGAAGATATTGGGAGGTGATGAAACGGGGGCCCTTGGCTTGTTGTTTAATCAGCGTGACACAGGGGGACCGTTGGTGATCGAGGAGGTTCTTGACAAAAGTCCATTGAAAAAAATGAAGAGCCAGATTAGGGCTGGGATGAAGTTGACGGCGATAAATGGGGTGCAACTGGGTGGAAGCGAAAACATGGCGCGGTTGCTGAATCATAAAGTAGGGAAACGTGTTCGGCTGTCAGTCAGCCGTGAAGATGGCACCCATTTCGATGAGGTAACCATGCCAATTTCCATAACAGATCAATTTCAGTTGTTGTATGAACGTTGGGTTAAAAGTCGACGAGCCCTTGTGGAAAAGCTTTCCCAAGGTCGGCTTGGGTATGTTCACGTTCGTGGCATGAATGACGCAAGTTTTCGGTCTGTTTATTCTGAGATACTCGGTCGCAACTTTGATAAAGAAGCAATCGTCGTTGACACGAGATGGAATGGCGGTGGTTGGCTACACAATGACTTGGCAAAACTATTGATGGGTAAGGAATATGTAACCATGCATGTGAGGGGACGGGAATACAGAGGTGACTCATTGGACCAGTGGAATAAGCCGTCAATTCTGGTCATGGGCGAAGGGAACTATAGCGACGCACATGCATTCCCATTTACTTACGATGTGCTGAATATCGGTGAAATGGTAGGGATGCCAGTACCTGGAACGATGACAGCCGTTTGGTGGGAGACATCGCTCTCAGGTGACATACGTGTTGGTGTACCTCAGGTTGGCATGAAAAACAAAAAGGGGGAATATCTGGAGAACAATCAGATTGAACCGGATCATCGAGTTAAGAATGATCCTGAGTCGACAAGCAAGGGCCAAGACAAGCAAATTGAAAAAGCAGTAAGCGTCATGCTGAAACGTTTAGATGCCAAGAAGAAATAGAGATTTGGCTAATTGACGGGAAGCAGAAGCGCGATGTTCCCATCTAACTGGTTGGGGTGGGTCCGGCACGGTAGGATGCGCGAGCCGCGGCATGACGATGGAGCAAAGTGGCCAGTTCAAACAGCTCTCTGAGAAGAATAATTCTATAGCGTTTTCTTAGCTCATCTGAAGTCTGGTGTTCAATTGAACATAGATGTTCAACTTCATGGGCCTTTATCTCCCTGTCAATGACCGACCCGGGATTCACAAATTTCCGTAAGCTGGAAGCTTGCCATCGATGTGCCATTGTGGCGTTTTTTTGTGCACCGGTCTTGGGCGAAGATCGTGCTGTTACAGCGATACTGATGGGATTGGAAATGAATGGACGACTGAAGGAAGCCAGCGAGCACGAAGTAATGGAAGATTCATCGCGTGTAGGGATGGGAATGAACAACGGACTGGTGTTGGTTGCTAACTTGGGTACGGATAGACACCGCGAATACTCTGCCCCTGATTACGCTGTGAACGCGGCGTCCAACTTTGGTTCGCTGGCACATGCCAACGAGATCTGTGGGAAGCATGCAACCTTTTTAAGTTGCAAAGCTTCGTTTGCGATATGGATGCAATTTACGTGATGGGTCGTCTTGAGACCGTGAACGCGTGCAAAGTGTAGGGAGTATCTGGCAAATACATTCGTTTCAAAATCTGAGAGGCATTGAGGGTTCCTGGGCTGCTCACTGTGCGAGATTTCAAAAGTGTGTGGGTTGCTTGATGTTTCGGTTGGGTTTTTTTTATATATTGAGCAACCGCGATTTTTGGATCATGTTTTTGTTTTCGTAGTGAAGCATTTGGCGTCTGGTGCACGGATTAAAAATCTCAGGTTTTGGCTCGGGTGTGCTTGGGTCGGGTTTCGTTGCAAATCCAAATTTGCAGGGCAGTCATTGTTTTCTGTTTTTCCAAACGTACGATTGAATGTTCTAAACGAGTTATCGAGGTCAGTGCTTCAGCTAACGAGCCCTGCTCGGACGCGGTCGTGTTAGCTAGTGCACTGTGCGAGTGAAATCCCCGTTGGGGACTTGTTTGACAGTTTTAAGTTGTATTAACAAGGACTGTACTTATCAGATCGGGAATGCAATGAAAATTCACTGCTTGGGAACCGCAGGCTACCACCCTAGCGACTTGAGGCAGACATCCTGTTATTACCTTCCAGATTGCGGGATTGCTTTGGATGCTGGCACCGGGGCGTACCGGCTCCCAAAAGTCATGGCCGGAAGCACTTTGAATATATTATTGTCTCACGCTCATTTGGATCATACGGCAGGCTTGACGTTCTTATTGGAACTGGCCGCGACGTATCCAGTTGAGGACATTCTGATCTGGGGAGAAGCTGAGAAGTTGCAGGCCTTACAGGACCACTTGTTCCATCCGCT
>NZGD01000038.1 GCA_002690925.1 Rhodopirellula sp. | reverse complement strand
TATCCGCAATCAGCAGTGTTCCCTCATTCCGCACACCACCGCCAGTACCATCCAATAAGGCTTCGGTATCATCCACAAACCCGCCGCGGATCGTAACACCACGAATCTCAACATTCCCCGCTCTTATATCAAACACACGGTCAAAACCACTCGCATCGATCACTGTGCTCGCAGCCCCTGCACCCAACAAGACCATTGATTGCGTAATGTCAAGGTCACCGGCTAAGTTGCCGTTTCCAGCCAAAGCGAAAAAATATTCACCAGGAGGCACCACAACCAGGTCCGGTTCCTGCTCTGTTCCCCATGCATTGGCCTCCATGATGGCAGCCCTGACAGTGCAGCCGCCTTCGTTGGCCACCGAGCAAACACCATCACCCACATTCTGATCAACTTGATCGGCGACACTATCAACCGTGAACACCGCAAGTAAACGTTTCTCCTCAAGCTGCTCAAGCCTCAGACTTCGAATACTCCTTCGACCGCGAGTCGCAGCCCCAGCCCTTCCGGTACTTCTGCGGGCAGCACGGCAGGAAGGACGTTTCGGTTTCATCAAGTCCACTATGAAAAAAAGGATCGCGTTGCCGCATCGCATGCATCGCAAAATCAAATTTTGGCCCAACTCACTCCGTTCGAAGCCAGCACATGACCAGCCCCATCCATCCATCACTCTGTCGTTAAAATCTTCAACCAAGGAGAAACCGATTCGCCCAATCCGAGATTCTTTGGCTAGTATTCCATCACAATCTCGGCAAAACCAAAGCAAACATCACGGTGTCACAACACACCCCCTTATCGACATGCATCGGCATCCCAACATGGTTTCAATGATAACTTGGCAAACCTGAGAAAGTTGTTCCAATTATTCCGATTTTACCAATCATACGGCTTCGATATGCCGATGCTCCCATTAACGATTGGCCCTATCGGTAGATGCCATCTTGAATCGGAAGCATGCCCCTTGTGGAAAGCAAACAGTGCCACTGAGCGTCGATCCCACCGGCAGCTTCGTTACCTGCGGCAAGCCGCAGTCGGGCAACAAGCATGTTCATGCGATATTCAAGTGGTGCGTGTTCGTGGTGTTATGTTTGGGTTTGATGTCCACCAGCCGCGCTGATCCATGCAAAGCCTGCGACGACGCCACTTGTGACTGCATCACCCAATCAATCACATTGGGTGATATGGGTTGTGTATCCAAGGACAGCATGGACCTCTCTGTTGGGAGCGACTCCTTGCCGGGAGTGATGTCTTTTTGCCAATGCCAAGACTGCAACTCAAGGCGATTTGAGAATCAATTCTCTGACCGCCGCACAATCTGTGAAGGATACCAGCCTCGATGGCTGGCAACTTCGCGTGTTCTTGCATTCACGCGAGTCACGCCCAGCGCCGGTGTTTTGATTAGCGACTCAACCAACCCCATCCGCCAAGTTAATCGAGATGACTTCAAATTTGGTTGGGAGCCAGGCATCGACATCTCAATCCGCCGCGTCAAATGGAATGAAAGCTCATTCGAGCTTCGATTCATGGGACTCGACTCATTCATCGCAAACACAACAACCGGAGCTGGAGGACCTGCCGAAATCCACGCAGCTCTCCCGGTATTTGTCAGCGACATTTCCTCCATCGAAGCAGCTTACCAGTCTGACCTTTATGGATTCGAAGCAAACTGGCAGTTCGCCACCTACAGGCCGTTTCAATACATTGCTGGCGTAAGGTACATCGGATTCGACGAAAGACTGAATACTGAATTGAATTCGACTACCGCGTCAATTATCTATCGCACTGCTACACAGAACGACTTGTACGGTGTGCAGGTGGGCATCACCAGCGTCCCCGACACGCCGCTCCTCGATTGTCGTTGGCTCACATGGTCAGCTAAGCTTGGGCTCTATGGCAACGATGCAGAACAGAATTCGATTCTTACCGGAACCGTCGGACAACGCGCAGACTCGCCAGCAGATACTGCAGCCTTCGCAGGAGAATTCAGAATCGGCATGGAAGTCCCTGTGACACCTTGCATTACGGTGAGCGGCGGTTACACCCTATTTCTACTGGAACGCGTTGCCGTTGCTACGGATCAGCTTGAGAAAACAAACTTCTTTACGGGCATGGGCAGCGACGATCAGGGGGATGCTCTATTCCATGGTGGTAGCGTCGCCCTCACCCTCGAGTTCTAGATATCGAGTTCTAAACAAACGAACTACCGACCAGTGGTCCCAATCCACTGCAAAAGCAGGCCCTGTTTTCGTCCCTGGAGTCGTTTTGGTCTAAGCAGATCCTCTGACCACAGGCTCGACTATGCTGCACCCTGACCTTACTGCTAGCAAAGTCTGCCACTTGCCACTCGCATCCTGAACCTTGCCACCTGAACCTTGCCCTCAAACTCCTTCTGGCTCATGCCCGGATCGCACGTCCAACTGGTAGCAACCCAAACACAACCCGTCCGACCACAGCAGCAATTAAAGTCGCCCGAGTTGTACTTGCCCGCCCATCACCAGTTCAATCCGTCTGTAACATTGAGTACCAGACCAGCCCTCGAATTCGTGCAATCGCTGAGTCTTCGTAACACTCTGCAACAAAATGGTTCCCCAGTAAGACTTTCTTCACACGCTGCAGTACATTATCAAATGCAGACGGCGTGCGGTCCCCTCAACCTGCGGCCATCGAAAATAAGAGACTGATCCTTTTGGGTTACTCACTCACTCATCGAATACAGGGTACTACCCTGTATCTTTGCGTTTTCCTGTTCCAATTTCTGGCCAACGCTGCGACTCTTGGAAAACCAACACCTGGACGCACATCACTCATACGCATTGATACCTCACATGATGCAACCAACCCTGAACGCTTTGGTAAGCCGTCGCACCCACCACGCCCTTCTCACACTTTCATTTCTTATCAGTTTTACCATTGTCGCCAACGCGCAAGGTAAAGAAGGGACATACGCCGTTGCAGATGCTTTATTTGACCCCTCTCGTGTTCTTGAAATTGAGATAGACATCGATCCCAAGGACTGGGATGAACTACGAGGTGTTTCGAGAGACCTTTTCTCCTCTCTTGTTGCAGACACCCCTGCAAAATCGCCATTCAACTACGTCAAGGGCGACGTCACCATCGACGGAAAACGGATCACCAATGTTGGAATTCGAAAAAAAGGTTTTTTGGGATCACTCGACAAATCCCGTCCTTCTCTCAAGATCCGTTTTGACAAATATCAGGACCAACAGCCCTTTGGCTCGCTGAATCGCCTGACACTCAACAACAACAAACAGGACGACTCAAAATTGAGTCAGTATCTGTCCTACAAGCTATTCGCGGACGTTGGCGTACCTGCACCACGCTGCAATTTTGCCGAGGTGATCGTGAATGGTAAATCGCTGGGTGTTTATTCACACGTTGAGTCGGTGAAGCCGGCCATGTTGCAACGAATATTTGGTGACGGAACGGGGTTACTCGCAGAAGGAACACTTGCCGACGTCTTACCCGCAGCAAAAAACAGGTTTGAGTACAAGAGCAAACCCGATAAAAAGACAGGAATCGACAGACTCACCAAGGTTTTGGACGCATCCGAGTTAGACATTGTCGAGCTTGAAAAAACACTGAACATCGATTCGTTCATACGGTTCTGGGCCACCGAAAGCATGATTGGGTTCTGGGATGGATACACACATAACCAAAACAATTTTTTCATCTACGAAAACCCTGAAGATTCTCGTCTCTGTTTCATGCCATGGGGCACCGATTCCGCATTCACAACCTATGTACCTCGAATCATCGATCCCATCAAAAATCTATCAGTCCACACAAACTCCGCAGTTGCCAACCGACTTTATCACCATCCCCAAATGCGTGAGCGTTACGCGAGTGCATTGAGAAAAATCTTAGCAACGCACTGGGACGAACAGAAGCTTCTCGATGAAGTCGACAGAGTTGAGAATTTGTTGTCCGATCACGTTTTGAGTGAACGTAAATTAAATGGTGGAACCGACCGCGTACGTGGTTTCATCAGGACTCGCCGGGAGGCTATCGAAAAGAAGCTTGAGCAATGGCCAATTCCGATCAAAACTGGCCCCCGCATTCCGGGACTCGTGATCCAATACGGACAAGTAAAAGGTGATTTCCAGACCAACTGGACCAAGCGATCCCCATCTGCTCCTGAATCAAAAGGAATAACCAACGTCGAGGCCAGCTTGTACAACGAAGATATTGTGTTCAGTCAGGTGGGTGTCACCACCAAACTTAACGACCACTACAACGATCAGGCACGAGATGGCATCCTTACCCCAACAATCATCTTCACCGGCGTTCGCAAGAGCGATAGCAAGACTTTCACATTCATCGCAAAAGTGAAACCCGAGGACTTTCACTCTTCCAAAAAAGATATTCCAGTCACAGGTGTCATGATTGAAGGTAGCATGATCGCATTCTTTACGATGCTTTCAATTAACCCGGGGGCTATCAAGCTAATCAGCGGTTCCGTGCAACTTGACAAGGCCAGCATGGAGGACGGTGCGGAAGTCGTTGGCAAAGCCGATCTGAAAATCGTTGGTTTTTCACAGAAGAAGGCAGAACAAGCCACTTGGATCACCGAGTGATATCTTCGTCGGCGTCCTCGCACGGACCAATATCAGGGTCATAACGTTTCAATCTGTCCCTGAGGGTGCCTCGGTGCATACCGAGCAACTGGGCAGCGGCAGCGCGATTACCGCCGGTATGCTCTAGTACAACACGCAACAACGCGGGTTCTGTCGCATTGATCATGCGGTCATGGAGATCATTCAAGGATGAATCAGTTCCAGCCGACAGTTGCTCGCGGGTCCATGCCTCCACGAAGCCATCAATACAAGCACCTGCCTCCGCATCCCCATTGCGAGAACGCTGTTGAGGGATCGGAAAGTCTGTCAACTCGAAGACGCGTCCGCGGGCCATCACAGAAGCGTGCTCCACCGCATTTCTGAGTTCCCGAACATTCCCAAACCAATGTCGCTGCTGCAGTTGTTTCATCACTTCAGCAGGAATAGCGGATGCGGCTGAGGGATACCCTAACCGCCGCAAAAAATGTTCACAGAGCAAGGGGATGTCACCTCTACGTTCCCGCAAAGGAGGCAATTCAATCGCCACCGCACTCAGGCGATACAGCAAGTCTTCACGAAACGTCTTGTCATCGACGCCCGATTTCAAGTTCCGATTCGTCGCGGCGATGACGCGCACATCACATTTCCTACGACGCAAATCACCGACCGCAGTAAATTCGCCCTGCTCAATCACTCGCAACAACTTGACTTGGGTAGCCATGGGTAGGTCACCAATCTCATCCAGAAAAACGGATCCACCATCGGCAAGCTCAAACAGGCCCTTCCTCGCGTCGGCGGCCCCAGTGAATGCCCCTTTGACATGACCAAACAGCTCACTCTCAATAACAGATTCACTCAAGGAAACTGGCGCGATTGCAACATAAGATTCATCGCGCCGCCGACTGTGACGATGAATCGCGGCAGCAACCAATTCTTTTCCCGTGCCGGTTTCCCCCGTGATCAACACGGACAACTCACTGTCTGCCACAAGTGCAATTCTTCGAAACACCTGTTGCATGGCCGCCGAGCGTCCCACGATCACGGCCGCACCCGAGGGTTCAAGATCAGCGGTATCAAATTCTGGCGTTTCCGCTTCCTGAGATTGCAATAGCATCGCTTCGCATACGCGTGATGCATCCTCGAGCTTGAAAGGCTTTGTCAGGTAATCACTGGCCCCCCCATGAATCGCAGCCACCGCTGTTTCAAGATCCCCAAAGGCGGTCATGATCACCACGGGGGCATCCCCGATTGCATGACGAAAACGGGGTAAGGCACTAATGCCATCCTCACCAGGTAAACGCACATCAAGCACCAACAGATCGATCTGTTGAGCCGCAGCTTTTTCCAAGCCTTCTTCTGCCGAAGAAGCTGTCAAGACATTGTGTCCCTGGTCTGTAAGCAATCGCTCGAACCCCCAGCAAATCGACGGTTCATCGTCGACAACAAGAATGGTATGTGTCGATGTCCTAGTCATTTGCTCTCACTAAACTTCTGCGTCGAAATACCGTCCGGGATGGTCACTTTGAACCTCAATGAAAATTTCGTCTGCTGTCCAACCCGCTCCCACGCAACTTCCCCCTCCAACCGCCTCGCGCACCTCGCTACCAGCGGGAGGCCGAGTCCTAACCCCTCTGGTTTTGACGTCACAAATGGCTCAAAAATCTCGCTGGCAACATCTGGTGGCGGCCCGTCCCCGTTATCACATACCGTCAGCATCGCAAAACCGGTACGCGTAATCTCATCAATCCCCTTTGGAATACTCTCTTCTGAACTGCCACGGTATTGCTTCTTCGCATTTTTGATTGACGGAGCGACAGAATCGGGCAGTTTGTGATGAGGCAGAGCACTGCCAGAATCGGCAAGCGGGAGTCTATTCCCATCATCAATCGGCTCTGTTTGGCTAGCCCCCCAAAGGTTGTCTGAGCCAGAGAGCATCTTACACTCCACTGATACTCGGCTTCCCTCGTACATCGCATTGAGCACAAGATTAGAAAATGCCGCCTGTAAACTTGGCCCATCACTGACAACCACATTCGCAAGCTCCCTCGTCAGATTGGCAACCAGTTCGATCCTCAAGTGCTTAGCAGTCGCAATGAGCGTCTGCATGGAGTCCTCAAGGCATACCAATGCAAGCTCTGGTGAGTCTTGTTCTTCTCTGCCAGCAGCGACCGTCAGCAACCTACGGACATGGGCCTCAGTGTGTTCAAGCTGGTTCAACGCGACCCCCAAGCTATCATCTGCAAGCTCACACCTCTGCTGATGCAACTCAATTGCCATTCGCGCTCCAGTCGTACTATTTCGCAACTGGTGAGCCAACCCCCCTGCTACCTGATGGAGTAACTTTTCACCCTGCTGTCGTTGTAGTGTTTCTTGCATTTTCAGCAACTGTCTACTCATGCGCGTGACAGCGAATCCCAATCTTCCTACTTCGTCAGTGGGCCCCGAGGGAACAACAGCGTTGAATTCACCGGTCGAAATTCGGCCGACACATTGTTGCAACGTTGAAAGCCTGCGTACTAACCTGCTGGCAAATAAAAGCGTTACCGAAGTCAGCAAAATGATCGTCGAAAAGCCTGTCAACAGCGGGAAACTAGCCATTCGCCATCTTGCCTCTCGCAACTCTGACTCGTTGAACAGTACCGCCACCCACAGAGTCTTGTTCTGATTTTGCGTCCGCAACTCGAATGTCGAGTATCGATACCTTTGTGATCCAAGCGACAAAACCTCATCAGTAAAATTTGTTTGAGCATTCAGGGTTATCGCATCAATGGAATCACCGGAGCGTAATGGCAGGCTAGACTGCAGGACCACCTTGTCAGCATCCAATGTAATCAAGTCGGTCTCGGTCAAATCCGCGATCGACTTCACAACTAAGGGCGTCAAGGGAAAAGAAGCAGTACTGAGCGTGGATTCTATTTCCCGGTATCGACCTGCAACTTGCTCCTTCTCCCACCGGTCACCCAGCCAATACGACGCTGCGGCAACTCCGAGCGACGCCACAACCGCTACCGCCAGCAGTGGAAATAGCAGACGCACTCTTAACGACTGAAAACGATTCAGCAAAACTAATCCCCAAAACGGATGCAGGATCCCCCTTAGGGCACCCTTGACACAGGACGCTGCATGAGACTCCCCCCTTCTCTACTATTGCTCGTTTATTGGTCGTTGCGAGCATTATCTGAAACCACACAACCACGTGAGACTCGCAAAAACGGGCAAGCCCGCAGTTTCAATATTTCCCGGTGGAAAGCACACCGCGAGCCTAGCCCCTGCGGTGGACATGCTCAAGGACGAAGCACTGTAATGTCACAGCAATCAGCAGAACACTTTCCTATCCGTCGCACCGCTACGGCTAGGGTAACATCACATCCATGAGAACCAGCCATTACGTCGGTGAAAAATGCGACCGATTGGTGGAATATCCGTCCTTTTCAGAAAGGTCGCTAGCTTTTCCCCAACAAATCACGCTCAAACCGTGTCACGAACGTTTGGCACGCCAGTTGCGTATATCAGAATGGTAGATCTATTAGAAAACTATCGGTCGTCTGATTCCATGCTCAGCACACAACGTCCCCTGTCAAAACGCCGACGTGGTTTCACTTTGGTGGAACTCTTAGTGGTGATTGCCATCATTGGGTTGATGGTGGGTTTGCTGCTCCCCGCTGTCCAAGCGGCACGCGAAGCCGCACGACGAATGCAATGCCAAAATCACTTGAAACAAATTTCGCTGGCTTGCCAGAATTACGAGAGCGCTTTCAAGAAGTTTCCCGCATCCTCCGTGGTGGATCGCTCCGTTAGCAATACCGGGAACAATGGGTCATGGGGTGTGCACGGCAGGATTTTGCCCTTCCATGAACAAGGCAATCTGTTTGAGAAGATTGACTTATCGATCGCGTGGGACTACCAGTTCGCGATCGACAATCTGAAGATGGAAGTCTATGCATGCCCAACGGACCCTGGCAGCGACGAAGTCCGTAATCCAGGCAAAGGACGTCCATTGTTGTACCCCACAAATTACGGTTTCAACTTTGGAACTTGGTACGTCTACGACCCCGCGACGAACCGTGGTGGTGACGGGATGTTCTTCCCCAACTCTTTCCTTCGCTACCGAGACTGCCTTGACGGAACCAGCAGCACCTTGCTGGCTGCCGAAGTAAAGGCTTGGACACCGTACCTCCGAAATGGAGGCCCGGCGAACACTGCTTGCCCGGAAACGCCTGAACAAGTGGTTGCAAACGCAGCGTTGGCCTCCCAATTCAAGAACACCGGCCATACAGAATGGCCCGATGGGCGTGTCCATCACACGGGCATCACAACCACCATGCCACCGAATACCGCAACCTTATACACACACACCGACGGCAACACCTACGACATCGATTTCAACTCATGGCAAGAAGGAAAAAATGGAATCGCAGGTAATCCCACCTACGCATCCATCACTGCTCGGAGCCACCACGTTGGAATGGTTCAAGTCACTTATCTTGATGGCTCCGTCAACAGCGTTACCGACTCCATCGACCTGAAGTTATGGCGGTCGCTGGGCACACGCGCCAACCATGAATTGATTCAAAAAGACTGAGATTACAGAGACTGAGATTACCAACCGTGAGTCTCGCGCGTCTCAGGGAGGGTCATGCCCTCCTTTGCACCATGGATTGCACCTAAGAATTCGCCAGCCCGTTCGCACCCCCCCCCAAATCGGACCATATTTGCGAATCGCCTCGATGCCATACTGGCTACAAGTTGGCGTAAATCGACAGCAGGGCCACATCAAAGGACTGATGTAAACCTGATAGAAGCGAATCAAGTGAACCATAACGCCCACCAACATACGTTTTAACATCGGTGTTACTCCCCTTGGCGTTTCAGTGCCTTGACGTTTCCTCGAACCTTCTTCGCTACTCGTTCAGAGCCGAGTCACCTCTGTGAACGATTGTATGCGTGCCGGTTCAAAAATCCCACGGTAGCAAAATAAATGTGTTTGAAATCGCAAGACGTTAACACGTCAAAATGTTAAAACATTTTGCCAGTATTTCTCCTGATGCGTCAGTATCGGCCAACCAGTCCATTCGAGCTTCACTATGGCCAATACACGGCTACAACTGCGAAAGATCACAAAGTCACCTATCTTCACTGCATGGTACTTTTTCATGGGAAGCACCTGCGTTGCCATGGCAGAAGACTGGCCTCAGTGGATGGGCCGCCAACGCGACAACATCTGGCGAGAAACCAAAATCATTGAATCTTTTTCAGAAGACGGTGCAAAGGTTTTGTGGCGTCACCCCATAGGTGGCGGTTACTCAGGACCAGCAGTTGCAAAAGGCCGTGTCTATCTCACCGATTTTCGGCCCGAGTTGCAGTCGGGCGAAGCCGCCGATCAGCGCAGGCATTCTCGAGGGATAGAACGGATAGTCTGTTTGGACGAGGCGGACGGAAACCTATTATGGGAACACTCTTATCCGGTCACTTACTCAATCTCTTACCCGGCTGGCCCGCGTTGTACCCCCAACGTCGATGACTCGCGCGTTTACACTCTCGGTGCTCAGGGTGACCTGAAATGCCTTGATGCAAATACAGGCGAGCCACGGTGGTCCTGCAATTTGCCTCGTGAATACTCAACCAAGCCAGCCATATGGGGCTATGCCGGGCACCCTCTGGTCGTCGGTGACAATCTTATTTGCATCGCAGGTGGTACCGGCAGCCTTGTCGTGGCATTTGATAAATACACGGGCAAGGAAAATTGGAGAGCACTCTCATCCAGCGGACAGGGTTACTCTCCACCATTGTTGCTCAACAGTGCTGGCACTGACCAACTGATCATTTTTCACCCTGATGGGGTCAGTTCACTGGCCCCAAGCGATGGAGAAGAATACTGGACAGTTAAATACCAAGCCACCAATGGCTCCGTCATCATGTCCCCGATCAAATCCGGGAATATGCTGTATGCCGCTGGATACACGAAAAAAAATCTGATGGTGAAACTATCTGAGGACAAACCAGAGGCAACTGTGGTTTGGCAAGATATCCCCAATGCGGCGATTTCACCGGTCAACGTTCAGCCGATTGCACACGACGGCATGCTGTATGGATTCCACCAGGATGGGACACTCCTAGGGGTCGATTTCAAAACCGGTGCTCGCCTCTGGAGCAGCCTTGAACCGCTGCAGTCAGAAAGACCGCTCAGAACAGGAACCGCTTTTATCGTGAGGCAAGAAGACCGATACTGGCTTTTCACCGAACACGGTGATCTCGTCATCGCCAAGATGAACCGACGGGGGTACGAGGAACTCGATCGAACTCATGTCTTGGCTCCCACCGATGTTGCATTTGGTCGCAAAGTTGTCTGGGCCGCACCGGCTTTTGCCAATCGCAAGATCTTTCTACGCAATGGAAACGAATGTATTTGCGTGGACGCGAGTCGCCCCCCGTCCGCCGAACAAGTGCGTCAATAGAGCCTTTGGCACCCCCATCGCGAAGACGAATGAAGGAAGCGTTGCAAGCAAATCATCGATTCTCGAGACACAAACCGGACTTTATCCAATCGCCTGGTCTAAGTCAGCCTGCAGATCTTCAAACGATTCCAACCCAACAGAAAGTCGAATCAGTCCATCGGTGATTCCAAACCGCGCTCGATCAACGGGGTCGTAACTGGCATGAGACATTGTCGCCGGCTGTTCAATCAACGACTCCACCGCACCGAGACTAACGGCGAGGCGAAACAAACGGGTGGCACCGCAAGCCGCAGCAGTGCGGTCAAGAGTGTCATCTAACTCAAACGTGAGCATAGCCCCATACCCACCCTCAAAACATTCGTTTGCCAGCTGGTGTTGCGGATGGGATTTGAGCCCGGGATAAAGAACATTCGAAACCCTCGGGTGCGCTTCCAGCCAATTGGCCAAGCTTAACGCTGTCTCACTCTGTGCACGAACCCTGAGATCCAAGGTTTTCATCCCACGTGAAACAAGGAAGCAGGTTAGCGGGTCGAGTACCGCGCCTGTTGCATTCTGAAGGAAATAAAGTTCGTCCAGCAAATTCTGATCTGATACCGACAGTGTCCCTCCCAAGCAATCACTATGTCCTCCCAGATACTTCGTAGCGGAGTGCATGACGATATCGATTCCGTGCTCAAGCGGACGTATCAACACCGGCGTCCCGAACGTATTATCGACTCCAATACGAGCCCCCTTTGCGTGCGCCACCTTAGCAAGTTCACGTAAGTTCGGAATGCTCATACGAGGATTCCCAATCGTCTCTGCCCAGACCAGTTTTGTATTTTCATTCATTGCTGCCGCGACTGCTGACGGATCAGTCATATCGACCAGCGTCACGTCGACTCCCGACCGACTGCAGACTTTATGCAACAGTCGGTAAGCGCCGCCATAAAGGTCACAGCCGGCGACAACGTGGTCACCCGATTTGAGCATCATGGTGACACAATGAATCGCAGCCATCCCGGAGGAGAAGGCCAAAGCGCCAACCCCACCTTCCAAAGAAGCGAGAGTGTTTTGCATTTGGCTGCGTGTTGGATTGCCACTGCGTGAATAGTCAAACTTCCCCCATTCACCTGCAGCCGGCTGCTGAAATGTGCTGGCAAAATGCACAGGTGGAATAATGGCTCCCGTAGCCGGATCTACCTCGTTACCAACATGAATGGCGCGAGTGCGAAAAGTATCGCCAGACTTCATCTTGGATTCTCCGTCGTGTTCGCTCATCACATCAACTTTCGCAACAAAACTAAAAACTCAGTGCTTTACAACCACCATCCAACACGACCTGCTGGACGAACGCGAGGAACTTGCCCGAACACTATCCCACAGCTACCTCCACCGGGCACAGACTTCACATGCCCCCGCCCTACCCGTCACTAACCGTTAGCGGTGCTCTCAGCCTGAACCGAATTCCCCGGAAGTTTAGCTTACAGGCGCCTGCCCTGAGATTCCATCCGGCTCGAAGACACAACCACCTCGAAGACACAACCACCTCGAAGACACAATCACTTGAGAAAAACGAGATAGAGGACAATGCAAAGAGCGGCATCGAACCGGCGGTGATGCCCACGATCCACGAGCTCAACGATTCATCCCAGCTCACTCATGTCGGTAGCTAGGATGCATTCAACGCCTGCTTGAGATCAGCGATCAGGTCATCGGCGTTTTCGATGCCACAGGACATACGGATCATATTGTCGTAGATCCCAAAACTCTCGCGTTCCTGCGGCGTGCAATGGTAGTAGCTCATGACCAGTGGTTGTTCGATCAAGGACTCCACACCACCCAAACTTGGAGCTATCCGTGGTATCTTCGCAGCATCAACGATGCGTGAAGTTTCTTTCCAGTCCGCATCTTTTACGAGGAAAGTAATCAACCCACCAAAACCAGCCATCTGTGACGCAGCAATCTCATGGGTTGGATGTGACTTCAGACCTGGGTAGTAAACACGCTCAACACGCGGATGATTCTCTAGAAACTCAGCAATCCGCTGACCATTCTCATTGTGTCGCTGCATCCGCAACTCGAAAGTCTTCAATCCACGTTCCAACAAATACATATTGTGAGCGGAATTCACGCTACCAAGGATTCCTCGCAGAGACCGAACAGGCTTGAGTGCGTCGCTTCGACCACAAATGACTCCCGCGAGCAAATCGTTGTGGCCGCCCAGATATTTTGTCGCCGAGTGCAAAACAAAATCTACGCCGTAATCAATTGGCCGAAGGTTGAACGGAGTTGCCAGCGTAGCGTCGATCAAGGTCTCTACTTCGCTCGACTTACCCAGTGCCACAAATTTTTCGAGGTCGACAGCGGTGAGGTGCGGATTGGTCGGCGATTCACTAACGAGCATCTTAGTGTTCTCGTTGATCGCTGCCTCCATGGCATCGAAATCTCCGGTAGGAACCTGCCGCGTGACAACGCCAAAACGGGAAAGGTGCTTCGAGCAAAATTCACGGCTGCGGTGGTAACATTGATCAAAGAAAACAATTTCGTCGCCGGAGCTTAAGCGACTCATGAGCAATCCCACAATTGCAGCCATTCCAGAGCTGTAGATGATCGCCTCTTCCGCCCCCTCTAATGCAGCAAGCTTTGCTTCACAGGTGCGTTCATTTGGGGTGCCATACCTTCCGTACTCATCACGATCTTCCTTACCATCGACGAACCGCATGAGCGAATCGGTAGAATCAAAAGTAAACGTGGAGGCCGTGAAGATCGGAGCAGAAATCGAACCTTCAGCTTTTTGCCGCTTTTCACCGGCATGCACACTCTGAGTTGAAAACCCGGTGCGTCGCAACCGTTCAGTCATCTGGATGTGGGTTTCACCGTCGTGGTGGGCCAATGTTTGATCGAGGCAGGAGTCCTCGGTCGGCGAGGTTTTCTCACCCTCATTGTTCTCGTCACAACCTAGATTGTTGGTGTCAGAATCTATCGACATATTTGTTGGCATGGCTCTTTAGCAGGTAAAGGCTGCAATCGGCCGCAAATCCCTAAAAGGGACGCGTCACTGGTGGAGGAGTTCCACTTGCGTCAGTACACAAGGTTACCCACCAAACGGGAAACCGACAACCGTTTTCGGGCTTTCCTTGGACTGGCTGTCGCGTGAAGATACCCTCAACGAGTTTAATCGCTGCACCTTCGCCGCCCGGTACAATTCAACATTACGGAGCTACTCCCGCCACGATGGGCTATGATAACCGGCAAGTTTTGCGGAATCTAACGAATGGACTAGCTTTAACGCGGACCTGATGGCGACCCACGACCTCCCCAGAACAAAGACTCATGGTGAACCTGCAACCTACGGCAAAGCTGCAACGCATGAAGAAGCTAAGGACACGGCGCCCCGCTCGCCCTACCACCACCCGCCTTCTGGCGTGCGTTTGGCTCAGTTTTCAGGGCTACGCTCTGTTCCTCGATGCGGCAGGGTTGCTCGATACAGCAGGATTCCTCAATGCGGCAGGCCGACCAGCGACGTTGGGCGTGCAAAAAGCGACGGGGCAAAAAGCGACGGGGGGAAAATCTGATCAGAACGAGGCAGAAAACAACAGCCAGGAACCATCAGGGCGTGACCCCGCGACCCCCAACACGGAGTCGCCCTTGCCCCAAGAAAACTCCGGAAGCGAGGCGAATCCCGCGGTGACTCCGGCTAACCTGACACAAGAATCTGGCTCGGGACCACCCACCGTGACGCCTGAACAACAGGAGCAGATTGACTCACTGATCGAACAGCTCAGCGCACCCAAGTTTTCACAACGTGAAAGTGCTGCTTCTGAGCTTCTTCAGATCGGTGTCCCTACCTTAGCCAGCTTAAGAAAGCAGCGGGAAATCACAGGTGAAGCAGAGGCCAAAATTCGAATCACGGAACTGATCAAGCAATTGATCGATGGACAAATCGAGCTTCAAATCGAGGACTTCATGGCGATGAGGCCGGTCAATTTCGAAGGTTGGCCTGAAATACGCTTGCTGCTTAGAAACGACACCATCGCTACCCGTGCGTTGTTCGTTGAAATATTGCGGAGCCACCCCACTTTGCCGCGTTCCCTGCAGCGTACCCAAACCAACCGTGATCGCAACATTGCCTTAGCAAGTGTCATCACTGCGATACAAAAGAAGCGAACCACGCAGATGCCAACGACGGCAGACGCGTTTGCCTTGCTACTGCCACTCATTGACCTCGAATTCGTGATGCCCCAGGAGTGTGAGGACATCGTCATCAGCGTCTGGCAATCCAATACGGGAACCAACCTCAAAAAAGACGGACAGCTTTTCCCGGGTTTCCGTCTTTTACTTGGCAGGTGGATGATCCAATCGAGTTTGGCAAATCGTGAGGATGTACTTTTCTACGGCATGAATTGGGACATGCCCGAATGCCAATTCCTCGCCAAGGACACCATTGCCAACGAACCAAATGCCAGCCCTGCTGTTCTCGCTTCCTGTCTGCAGGCTCTAGCAAAGTTCGGAAGACGCAGCGATGTGGCCATGGTATCCACACTGTTGACTGACCAACGCCCCGTCAGCCGTCCCTCAATTACCACGCAGGGTACCCAAACCAACCAAGTCAGTGATTTAGCGATTGCCGCCATCGCCTGCATTTATGGCGTTGATCTGGAAGACGTTGGCTTTACCGACGTCAAACGAGACCCACGGTTCGGTTTCCTGCCTCACGAGATCGGATTTCCAAAGGAAGCCCCCGAGCAGCGAGCAGCAGCAGAAAAAATGATCAAGGCAATCCTCGACGCATCGCCTCCGACTACGCCACAGCCGGGACTACCCCCACTTGCCCCAGGAATCGGCAATTAAGTCGAGAAGCAATGGGAGCTCGTAAGTGCGATACTTAAAGTTTGGCGAAAAGATTCCATCATTATCGATGTCACCCCTTATCGGTGTTGAGCGATGTTTCCCATGATTCATTCGCTGCTCACCTTCAGGCAAACGCACCTCTACCTCGGGTAACCTGACCTAACGAATTAGGCCACTAAGCCAAGCATTGTCATTCCGGCATGCATTGGCCAGCTCAATGAGGGCGTCAAACTGCGTCCAGATTGTCCAGGTCAGCTGCAGCCGGTGCGGGAACCGTTATCCCGCGTACCTTGACGTAGCCTGAAATCGCCACAATCACCGCCGCAAGAAACACCAACACTTTAAGCCACTTGCAACGGTTGCGACGAATGAATTCAAGCCTGGTACTGCGACCGACCAAGGCGGCCGCCAGGAAAAAAACGCCAAGTGCAAGAAGCATCTTCACCCCCAATAAGGCGTGATACAGAGCATCCCCCTTATGCATGGGTATTGCACGAACATAGTTGTATACCCCGCTAACAAGAAACAGCGAGACGCCGACGTGGACAAATCGCTTCCAGCGACCTGTGATCGCTTCGGCCAGCTTCGCGTGAGGCTCGTCTGGTAGTTTTTTCGCAGCGGGCATCAATACCATGAGCGTAAACACGCTTCCACCAACGAGAACAATCGCGGTACCAATGTGAACGATGCGCGATACAGTGTCGAGTAATTCCATCAAATCAGTTCAAGCTAAAGGGCGGCGGAAATCCTTGTTTATTCTTTCCGACATCGAAAGACTCTAACGCTGCGTCTGCCTGCAAATCGATACTGCCACTTTTCAGTAATCGCACCAACTCCGAGGCTCGTGAGTCTACATCCGAGTCGCCGAGCAGTCGCAGTTTCACCTCCACCGTAAACGGAAGGGTGTAGGAAATGATGTCCGTAATAGGCCCCAAACCCATTTGCCCTGCCATCAGATCGTGCAAATTTTGCTGAGAATTAACACTTGCCGGAATCACCTCACCAAACGCTTCCAACAAATCGCTTTTCAGTTGCCCACGCCCCGTTGCCCCCGCGGGCGGATAGATGTCGTCCAAGACGTCCACCGTCGCCATTCGGAACGATCGCCCTGCGTCCAATTCGCTCACGATCCGCGCTCGACGCACACCCACTAGCAACAGGTTGTGCCGCCCCTCTTCGACTTCAGCGTGGGAAATGATGCGCCCAAGGCAAACAGTACCGGCGATCCTGGGCTCACTCAGCATTCCCGCTGAATGCCCGCCCGTGAGTGTTGACATCGCGATCAAATGATCGCCAGCCAGAGCCTCGCCGAGCATCTCGCAGTACCGAGGCTCAAAGATGTGAAGGGGCTGCATCGCATGGGGGTAAAGTACCAGATCGGGTAACGGAAACAATCTCACCCGTCCGTCAAAGTCGTCTGGCAATCGTGTGACAGCATCCAGATCATCCATGGAATTTCTCCTGCGTTAGGTCAACTACCTCGAGTATCGCAGGCAACGCCGTGTAACCGCACCCGCCTTTCGCCTAGGATCCACACAAACTCGTTCACGTCGCAGATTCAATAGATTCTGCAAGCTCTGTTACAAAGCTGACAAACCCATCAGCTCCTCATCTCACCGGTATAGTCTAGCGGCGCTGTCAATCAACGGTACTTTGCCGGAAAGGCTTCCAAGAACGAACCAAAACACCCAACCTCAAGTGTGCCGAGCCATCCGTGATGGCAATCGCCGTGGTGCCTGAATGAGCAACACGGCTTGTTTGAGGTACGAAACGCGACCACGCTCATAAAACGAGCGTATTACCACAAAGTTCAACGCCATCCTCAGTCGCGATTCATAAGTATTTGCAGCACGTAAAAGAACAACATCACAACGTCAGCAAAAAGCACCAAAGAGGCCGCGACGTGTTGATCTACGCCAAAGTGATGAATCACATTCGATGTGTCATACAGAATGTAGCCACACATGAGAGCCACCATTAACCCAGAAAACCAAAGGCCGAGTGAGAACCCGAAAAGAATCCCTGCGAAAATGACGCCCATCGCAACGAACCCTGCAATCATCAGGTAACGGCCCCAGTTACTGAGGTCCGCCCGCGTAATGAAGGCCACAGCAGTCAAACCCAGAAAAGCAACCCCAGTGATAATCCCCGCAGTGATTGGGAGGTTGGGATCTTGCAGAACATTGATGCAGATGTAAAGAATCGGCAGCAGCATGATTCCCCAGGCACCCACATAAAGAGCCAAACCCGCGTACTGCAATGGTGCCGGCGACCCACTGTTGGCCCAGCTCCGCGCCACCCAACTCACTGCCATGAAACCGACCAGCACCAACAGCCAGCCATAGCCCCCGGTCATCGTGGCAACCATCCCTTGCATCGTTGCTACCGGGACGACATTGAATAAGACGAATTCAAACCCAATCAAGGCTAAAATAGCACCTGTCAGGTGAGTGTAAGTCCGTCGAATGAATGCTGCCCGCTCATTTTCAGGTGCATGGACGACGGCGTTTTCAATATTAACCGCATACGGGTTACTCTGATCGATGTGCGACATCGCGTGGGATTCCTTCGTTGTTGACTTGGATTCGAGCGACGGAAGAAACTTCCGTGACAAAAAATAGCGAAAATACCGCTCCGTTTGCCTGATACCCTAATATACGCGACCAACTTCCTTTGGTGCGAGGGGAAATGATTGACGAGCAGGCATTCGTGCGCGACAATCGGCACATGCAGGGGTGCGAAGCCCACCCTTGATCGGACCAGACGGTATATTTGTCAGGGTTCGATTGACGACTCATCCCGGATTACCCGCAACGGACCAAGACTGATCATGCTGCTTTCGGGTCAAGAGATACTGCGACGTAAAGACAGCGAATTACACATTGAGCCTTTCTGCAATGAGCGGCTCAACCCCAACAGCTACAACCTCGCTCTCCACGACGAACTGCTCGTGTACGAAGAAGTGGTGCTGGATGCGGCGTCTCCCAACCGCTATCGCCGGCTCGAAATTCCAGCGGAGGGTCTCACCCTGCAGCCCAACATGCTGTATCTCGGGCGAACGGTCGAGTACACCGAAACGCGGGGCTTCGTGCCCATGATTCAGGGTCGAAGTTCCTTGGGCCGTCTAGGACTGTTCATCAATCCAGGGGGAAGCGTTGGCGATGTTGGATACTGCGGTACATGGACACTGGAAATGCACTGTGTTCAGCCGGTTCGAATCTATCCCAACATGCAGGTATGCCAGATTTACTACCTGTCGTTGGAAGGCGCGGCTGATTCGTACTGCAGCGACAAATACCAGAACAGCCGTGACATTCAACCCAGTTTGCTGTTTCGCGAACTCGGGGGTGATGATCAAGATACCCAGCTGGAACTGAACTTTGATGAATTGCTGCATGGCAGCAAGTGAAGTCAGTGAAGTCAGTGAAGTCTCTGCAGAACCTTCATTCGCGGCTCGTCAGTCATCCTTAGACGCTGCTTGTGACCGTTTCGCTTTGCGATCCAAAAACAGTAGTTCGCGATATAGCATTTCAACTCGCGGCATGTCACTTCCGCATGCTTGCGCACGCCGTATCGGGCTTCCCAGGATTGCTTCGATCTCCATCGGTCTTTGGTTCAGGTAATCGAGTCGCATGCTGCTGTCGTACGGGACCATGTCCCTGGTCACATCCAGAGTCGTTTGAATCACCTGTTCGCTAATCGTCGAACCACAAGCATTAGCTGCTTGGTACACCTCTATCATCAAACTTCTGGCTAATTCATACGAGTCTTGGCTTTCCATCAGCTGCTGCGTTGAAGCGTTGAGAACCACCGATAATCCATTGAAGGGAATATTCCAAATCAATTTTTTCCATCTCGCAGCATTCAAATCAGCAACAAATTTCGCGTCAATTCCTGCTTGCACCAGGTCATCACAGACCGCCGCGAGCTGGCCTGAAACCTTTTCCTGAGCGTGACAGTAGTCACCCAACAGAATTCTGCCGTGATCAAGATGCCTGATGTGGCCGGGCCCCACTTTATTGCTGCATAGAAAACAGCAGCCTCCCATCACGCGTTCAGCGCCAACGATTTCAGCCGCGTCATTCTCCACATCCAATCCATTCTGCAGCACAAGAACGCGACCGCCTTGTGATGTCGGTCCCGGCAACAGATCTTGCAACATGCAGTTCTGCGTGGTTTTCAATGCAACGACCGTAACATCGCATGGAGGCATCGTGTCAGCCGATACATGGACATTCACGTCCCTGATTTCGAAATCCCCCGACGGGGTTTCTACTTTCCACCCGTGCCGACGGACATGTTCGGCATCACTGCGAAGTAGAAAGTGCACATCAAACCCTGCTTTTGCTAACAAGCAGCCATAAAGCCCACCAACTGCACCCCCTCCGATGACACCAAAGCGTGTCGTTCGCATCGTACCTGACCTCGAACTTGAAATTAAAACTGCCGTTTCACTAACTCGGTGCCTCATCATTCCAGGCAGAAACCCGGTCTGTTTACCGAATCGTTAAAGCGTTCACGGACAAATTCAGCGTTGAACCCACCGAGGGACAGCATGCCCGTAGCCAAGGTCCCTTGGCACGGATCGGGTCAACGTTCGCGAAACAGCTCACTGATCGATTGGTCGTGATGAATTCTCTTGATTGCTTCGGCCAACAATGGCGCCACCGTCAGCTCAACCAGATTGGGCAGTTGTTTTTCTTTGGGGATCGGTATGGAGTCCGTCACGACGATCGAATTGATTGGCGCGTCGCGTAATTTATCGATGGCCGGCCCACACATGACTCCATGCGTAGCGGCGATATGAATTTCTCGTGCCCCCGCTTCATGGACCAGTCGAGCCGCACCACAGATGGAACCTGCCGTGCTGATCATGTCATCAAACAACAACGCAATTTTTCCTTCAACGGGACCGCCGATGATCGTGCTCTGGCGTACTTCCAAAGCACTTGTCCGCCTTTTATCCACGATTGCCAGCGTCCCCCCAAGTCGCTTGCTGTGACCGAGAGCTCGCTTGATACTGCCTTCGTCCGGACTAACGACGACAATGTCGTCGCCTTCCATCCCAAGATCGCTGAAGTGCTCGTTAAGTACTGGCGCGGCATAGAGGTGATCCACGGGGACGTCGAAGAATCCCTGGATTTGAGCCGCGTGCAAATCCATCGTGAGTACGCGATCAGCACCAGCACGGGTGACCAAATTAGCAGCAAGTTTGGCGGTAATCGGAACACGCCCCTCATCTTTGCGATCCTGACGAGCATACCCGTAGTAGGGAATGACAGCAGTGATCCGCTCAGCACTGGCCCTCTTGCAACAGTCGATCATGATCAACAACTCCATCAGGTTGTCATTGACCGGAGGAGCCGTGGGTTGAACAAGAAACACATCGCGACCGCGAACATCCTCGTCTAATTTACAAAAGTTCTCACCATCAGGAAACTTTCCCAGAGTGATTGCAGCGGGCTCAAGATGAAGATGTTTGCAGATTTTCGTGGACAGCTCGTAGTTGCCACGACCGCTGAAGATTTTCAGTTCACGCATAACCCATCGCTCTCATTTTCTCGTCGACTTGCTGTAATTCGTCGACGTTGTTGATCGACAGTGATTCACACTCTTTGAGAACAGGCACTGCTGCCACAGGTCGCCCAGCTTCACGGAGCAGCGTCGCACAATCCGTTAAATAGTACTCAGACTGAGCGTTATCGTCGCTCAGTTGTTCCAAAACCTGCAACAAATCTGGTGTTTGGAACAGATAAGTACTCATATTCACCTCCCGAATCACCAACTGATCGGGAGTTGCGTCCTTGTGCTCAACAATCCCAGTAAATTCGCCCTTTTGATCACGCACGATGCGTCCCAACCCGGTGGGGTCGGCTTTTTCGAGCGTACCGAGCAACAAGGCCGGCTTAGACTGCTCAAAATGCTGCAGTAGCTCTTGCAGGCTCGAGGACTGAATCAGCGGAGAATCACCGGCGACAACGATGGTTGGGCCGTGCTGCTCAGCCAGGGCTTCTCTGCACATCTGAACGGCATGCCCCGTACCCAGTTGAGGGCTCTGTAACACGAATTGGATGTCTCCCCCACGGGCTTTCAATTCCGCCTCAACCGACTCTGATTCGTGCCCTACGACAACGATATGTCGCCGAATCCCAGCTTTTTCAAGCGCGTCAAGCACAAAGTGAATCATTGGCCGCCCCACCACAGGACACAGAACTTTGGGAAGATCGCTCTTCATGCGCGTTCCCTTCCCCGCAGCCAATATCACAGCACAAGGTTCATTCATTCCAACAAAACCGCTTCTCGAATAGAAAAACCGACTCCCAAACAGAGCCTTGAACCGACAATCGTGTACTCTCAGGGCAAATCTAACAAGCCGTGCGAATTCGTCTGGATTTTGAATCCCCAAATTGATCACAATTAGGTCTACTTCGCGGACAGAATGCAAGGAAGCCAACGTGACCAAGGCTGAGACGAAACCGAACCTCTGGCAAAGCTTCCGGCGTCTCACGACGCTGGGCATCGATTTCGTGCTCTACGCCACGGTGCGTGTATTGATCTCTGTATTGCAAACGCTGCCCAGTGATATGGGAGACAGGCTGTGCCGCGGGCTTGCGTGGCTGGCGACTGGCCCCATGAAGATCCGGCAAGATATCACAAAAGCAAATCTGAATCAGATTTTCCCGGACGCGAGCGAGCGTGATCGAGAACGCTTGGCATTTGCGATGTGGCACCATTTACTGCTGATGGTATGCGAGATTGCGTGGGCACAACGCCGTCTGCACCTGACCAATTGGAGCCAGTACATCGTTTTTCACGAGAACCGCCAAACGCTTCGGCATCTCCTGAGTCGCCGGCCCAAAGTGACGGTTACCGGGCATTTTGGTAATTTCGAGGTGGGTGGCTACCTGACCGGACTCATGGGCTTCAGCACGCTCACGATTGCCAGAAAACTTGACAACCCGTTCCTGCACCGCTGGGTGCAACGCTTCCGCGGTGCCAAAGGCCAACACATGGTTGACAAAGAGGGCTGTGCCCCTGCCGTCGATGCCCACCTTAAAAAGGGTGGAATCCTGACTCTGCTAGCTGACCAACACG
>NZGD01000037.1 GCA_002690925.1 Rhodopirellula sp. | reverse complement strand
CTACCAACCAATAGTCTCAGCTTTTATCAGGAACGATGCTATTTCTGACCCCACCGATCAGACGCATTTGTCTTCCCAACCGGAGGCAGACGAGTGCTCTCGTGAGGAGCAAGCTGATGTCTATCGCGAGTTTGTCGTACCTGAATCTGCTTCCGGTCAGCGAATCGATCTATTCCTGACACAAAGTTGTGATGGGTACAGTCGCACGCAAATTCGTGAGGCAGTTCAGAAAGAGGGAGCGGAACTGGACGGTCGAGTCATTCGCCCCAGCATCAAAATCCGAGCTGGCCAAAAAATCCGCTTCCGCGTGCCGCCGCTCCCAAGTGACGACACCATTCCCGAGAACATTCCTTTGGACATTCTGTTCGAGGATGATGGCCTTGTGGTCGTAAACAAACCCCCCGGCATGGTGGTGCATCCAGCAAGAGGGCACTGGAGCGGAACGCTGACCAGTGCTTTGGCCTTCCGTTTCCAATCGTTATCAGATGTTGGCGGTCCCACTCGACCAGGGATCGTGCATCGCCTGGATCGCGATACAAGTGGCGCAATAGTGATTGCCAAGACAAATGCAGTCCATATCCACTTGGGACAGCAATTCCACGATCGTCTGGTACAGAAGGAGTACTTTGCAATCACGGCGGGTAGAATCGACCGCGATCGTGACGTGATTGATGCTGCTATCGGTCGGCATCCGTATCAACGCGACAAAATGGCCATACGGGAAGACCACTCAACGAGCAAAGCTGCATCGACTTTTTATGAAGTGATTTCGCGTCATGGTCGTTTCACTCAGGTCCGCCTGCATCCCAAGACAGGACGCACTCATCAACTGCGCGTCCACTTGGCGCACATTGGTTGTCCCATAATCTGCGATCGTCTTTATGCAGGGCACAGCCAGATTCATCCAACGCAATTACAGGGCAAAGGCAGCTTTGCCTTACCAGCAGAGCAACCCATCTTGGAACGTCAGGCGTTACACGCTCGCAAACTAACGATCGTCAATCCACAGACAGGCAAGGAAATGACCTTTGAGGCCCCTTTACCTGATGACCTGCAGCGTGCGATCAACTGCTTGGAAGAAAGCCACCAGAGCTGAACACTGTGTCAGAGGTCGCAACGGCCAATTCCGCCGCAAAGAAATTGCATTCCAAACCGGGCCAACGACCAAACATGTGTGCTGATGCGTGGGGCGGATACCGCGAAACCAGCAGGTCCATCTCAAACAAATCCTGACTCATGCCAAACGGCAAACGAACTTGCTTAGCAGCCGCAGTTGCCGCAACCTTCAAGACGTTTCTGAATAGCAAGCGAGGTCGGTGTGACCGCCAAACCGCCAAGTGCCGTGCAGCGATGTTCTCTTGGCATTCGCTCAGCCACTGCTTTCGCTGCCGCGATCGTTTCATCGAGCGGGATGACTGCATCAAAGCCCGCCAGCGACATATTGGCCGCCGACAAAGCGTTGCTCACGGCTAACACGTTCTTGCCGAGACATGGCACTTCAACGCGATTTGCAACGGGATCGCAGATCAGCCCAAGCATATTCTGCATGGACATGGACGCCGCCCCACACGCCATGGCAGCATCACCACCCATGAACGTCACCAAAGCAGCTGCTGACATTGCCGAGGCTGATCCACCCTCGGCTTGGCAGCCTCCGACCTCGGCAGCAAAGCTCCAATGCGTTGCAATGAACACGCCTATCATCCCCCCAGCCAGCATCCCCTTGGCAATCTCTCCATCACTGAGTTCCTGGCTTTCACCGATAGCCAGACACGCGGCTGGAAAAGCAGCACATGCTCCCGCTGTCGGTGCCGCGACGATAACCCCCATCGAGCTTTTCACCTCCATCAAGGCGGAGGTATAGAGCACCATGCGATTCAGAATGCCACCATCCAGTAGTTGCCCGGCTTCCATCGCCTTCTGATACCCGCCCGATTGAAATCCGAGCACTCGATCCTCGTAGCTGGTTCCTGCTAACCCCTGTTCAACACTGCTACGAAGAATCCGCACGATTCCACACATCTTTTCGATCAACTCTGCTTCGCCCAAACCACTGCGTGCTGCTTCATAGTGCAAAGCCAAATCACTCAGCGAAAGCGTGCTGAGATTTTTCTCAGCGCAATGTCGTTCGGCATATTTCAGCATCGCATCACAAGTCTGAAACGGAACCTGCAACTCCTTTCGCGATCTGACGGGCAACACCGCTGTCGCGTGATCGACTTGCATGATGCTGTGTTCAGGAATCAGCGTGTTGATAAGATCAGTTGCAACCCCTTTCTGGCCCTGAACATGGACCAACGTCATATCCTTGCCAACAGAAATGGAGACCTCATCCGCACCCAACTCATCACAAAGTGTCTGTGGATCCAAACCAGCAAGCTGTTCGCTCCCCCACACCAAGGTTTCATCGAAGTCACCACCAATTGAAACCTTAGCTCCGTTAATCTCGACAATCTCAAACATTCCTCCACCAGTCGAAATCGCAATCACCTGCAGTTCGCGGGTTTCATTTTTCAGTTTTAAGCGATACGTGTTCGGATGCGAGTCACCGTAATCGCCATACTCAAACTGCAAATCGATGTCCGATTTTTTCAACCATGCAGCGGAATCAGGTAATCGATCATCATCTGCCTGCCAGCCAAGCAAACCACCAAACAAACCCATGTCAGAACCTTGGCTCTGATGCGTTGCCGGCAAAGAACCTCCTGTGTCAAACTGGACCAGTACGTGATCAATTTCACCCTTCATCAGATCGCGAGAAATCCGACCAATCCGCAATGCAGCAGCACAGTGGGAACTTGATGGGCCTCGCATGACCGGACCAACCACATCATTAAAAATGCTGACAAGCACAGCGAACTCCCGATGCAACGTATTGAATGACATAGCGGCATCATTTCCACGCAGAATGATCCCTCCCGACAAAGGAATCACAACACCCCAGCGAGCCTGCGTCAACACCTCGTTTTCGTTTCACTGTAAATCCACCCAAGGGATGAGGTTGATGTCTGATAAATCTGCAACAAACTCAAGGTAGAAATCTCGTCCCGGCGTCGCCCCCTCTCCTCTTCATTCTCGGCGAAACCCAACTGCACCCGGCACAAGCAAAGGACTCGTCGACCCAGAATGGATCCCCTCGGCGGGCGGGTTCAAATGAACATTCCACGAGTCACCAGCTACTTGGATCTGCCAGTCCGTGGAAAACGGAGCCTACGCAAGAGCGAACCTACGCAAAACACAATTGCCAAAATTCACCGTAATGGTCCTTTTGGGCCTCCCAATCGCTGTCATTTCAAAGGAATCACCCAAACAAAAATAAATCCTGACGGCCTACCAAATCACAATTGCCCCGTTAGCAGAGAATTCTGCCGTCAGAGACCAGTAACACCACCTAAGAAATATGTTTTGGCTGGAGAAAATAAAACGATTCTGCCGATCATCCGGAATGGAGGGCGGAGGACGCACGCGCTTAACAGCGGGTTTGCAATCTTCCACGCATTGAATTTGTGCACTGACAATGTTCAGCAGAAAGAGATCGAACCATGCGAATTTCGATAAAAGCCGTCATTACTCTTGTGGCAATGGCAGCAGCGGGGCTCAGCCAAATACAAAACCTGCAGGCACAGCGACCTGTTGTCCCTGGAACAGGATCCGAAATTGTTGGCGTCGCGGATGACTTCGAGGACCCCGAGTGGAATTACATCCCTCGAAATCCAAAGAGCACCGAAGACATTGATGAAAACCAACGAGGTCCAATGGGACGTACCACCAACGGAAGGTGGTATGAAGGCATCAAACGCGGTCACCCCGACATCGTAAAACGCGTCCCCACCCCCGCTGGTGGTTTGCAAGACAGTGCTGGCTCAATGCTGCTGCAGTCAAAGTTCACCGGCATTCCCAATAAACCCTCGGGCAAGATGGGGCAAGATGATTTTGTAGCCAATGTGCAGTACCGATTGCGTCGCAAACTGAACGTATCCGAAGTCCCCAGCGTGACCACCCGCGTTTTTCTGCCACCCGTCGCAGAGTGGGAGAATCGCACTGGACCTCACTTTGGCTTTCGACTCGCATTGGAAACAACAGCGATGGTCGACAAAGAGTCTGGCATCGGATTCTTCAAACGTACGACGCGAGAAATGGGCAACGAAATCTATTGGCCCGGAATGTTCATCGAATTCGAAAACAAGAATCAAACCAAAAAAGATAATGACTACGCATCCATCCGGATCCGCGGTAATCGACGTGGGAAAGACTTTACCGGTCCACAAATTACTAGCACAGGATGGTGGACGCTCGGCATGAGTGTCACACCCGATGGGATGGTTCACTATTATGCTTCACCCGGTGTCGATGACTTGACTGAAGAGGACTACATCACAAGCCAATTCCCCTACGACTACCGAGCAGAGCGATTCAGAACGTTCTTCTACAATGTTTGCAGTGCGAACGATGGCAAGCGTTGGAGTACGGCCTTCGTTGTGGACGATCCAAAAGTCTTCGTATTACGCCCCGCCAGTAAGCTGGCGACGAGACCCAACGATTCAATCCAACGCTAATCTCACGCACCACACAGTCGCATCAAGCAACAGCCCATCCGATCTGACGGATGGGCTGTTTGCGTAATGAATCCCGTTGTGGCAGCACAACAGCCGCATACTATTTCCAACCGCAACAAACCCCACCCTTAGCTTCAAATCCAGTCCAAACGCCATGTCAATGAAAGCAAGCGTTCTGATCAATTGTCCTATTCACGCGGTATTTGAATGCACAAACGACCATGTCACCAAGTGGAGCAGCATTGTCAAAGAAGAAGAGATGCTGAACGTTACACCAGAAAAAGTTGGATCAACATTTCGCACGATCACAAATGAACATGGACGTGAGATGACATTTGATGGGGTTGTCACCAAATACAACCCACCCTACGAAAGTGGCATTCGAATGGAAGGTGAAGCATTCAGGCTGACGGCCGACTACTGCTTCAAGGAAGTGCCACAAGGCACACGAGTGACCCAAACATCGACAGTGCAGGGAAAAGGGATTTTTAGCATCCTGATCCCAATCATGGGATTTTTCATGAAGAAATCGAACTGCCAAGCACTGCAAAATGAACTGAATCAGCTCAAGCGATTTTGCGAATCATCCGCCGATTCTGAAGCCTAATCACCGCAGAAATCAGCTGCATGACGCTCGTGCCTTAAGCATATTTTTCATACTCTCTGTTACCAGCGTTTCAACACCGGGTTCATAATCAAATACCTCAACGCTGACCCATTCTGCGTACCCGATATCCTTAAGAGCTTGAAAGATGGGTACAAAGTCAACATTGCCCATTCCGGGTCCCTGCCTGTTCGGATCATTGGCGTGAAAATGAATCATTGCGTCGGCATTATCCCGAATAATCTGCTGAATAGGTGTTCCCTCATCACTCATTGCTTTCACATCGAGATGCAGCTTGACCTGCTCACTGGCGATCATTCCCTGCAACTCCCGCGCTTTGGCCGCAGTCAGCAAGAAGTTACCCTCCTCGTGTCCTAACGGCTCCAACGCAATCTGGACGTGCAACTCTTCCAAGCTGGGCACAACAGCCCGGATCACTTCTGCAGCATTCTCCATAGCTGATTCCATCGGCTGACCTTCGGGCACATTTCGTTGCTGCGGTGAGCCTAGCACCATCACCTTGCCACCCAGATCATGACAAAGTCGGGCAAGATCGCAGATGTAGTCCGATGTCCGCTTCCGCACCTCAACATCCTCGGTGGTTAAGTGCAAGCCTTCAGTTTTCGCTAAAAGCCAATGCAGCCCGGTGATTTCAAACCCAGCCTGCTCAACCTGCTTTCGATAGGCGTCTCGCTCACTTGCGCTAAACGAACCAAGGTCTTCCGTGAGCATAAAAGGAGCCACTTCCCAACCGGTATAGCCAACTTCCTTGGCATAGGCCAAGGCTCGATCAAGCGGCCAATTACCAAACGTTTCGTTACAAATTGCGTATTTCATGACTCGATCATTTTTGTGGTGGAAGTGGAAATTTGGCTGGGATTGGTAACGGAAGCAGAAGTATCGGAAAGGTCACGGGTGAACCCAAAGCATGCATCCTATCGGCCCCACCGCCACTGGCAGCCCTGAATGTTCTGGCAGCAACTAAAAGTGGGATGCAGGTACAGAAGGATGCTGCATTGTTAGCAAACACTTTGCAACGACCAACGTAGCGCAACATCCACCGCCTCACTTGCGCTTCGTCGAAACTTCAAGTCTTCTTGTTTTGCTGATCGCCAATTGCCTGTCAAGCTTGCCAAAAGCGATTTCATTAATGGCAACGGCTACCTTAGGTTCGTTTTCACCGCATCTGGCAAGCACCCCAACGGCCGCGTTCTTACCCAACCCTGGTGTAAACGCACCACTGCCGCACACCGCCTTGTCGCCAGATTTCACAATCCAATGGAACCACTTGCCGTCCTTAACATCACGTATTACAGCCAACACAATGCCCTTTCCTTCAGCACTGGCAAGCTCTCCCGCTATGAGATTGTTGATCCTCAGCTCAACCGATGGAAAAACTGCGTGAAGTGTTAAACGCAAGCCTCCAACGCTCAGGCCTACTTGCACACCGTCGGGCGTGGTACCGTCCATATTTGTTTCTACAGCGACCGCATCACCCAGTCCCAAGTGCTCACCTTTGAGCGTAAGCTTAGCGACTTTGCCCGCCGGATTCGTGGGCTGAACGACCAATTTTCCCTCGGCAGCAACGAGCCCAGAATACAAACTGGCGTCAATGAATCGTTGTTTCAATGGCATCGCGAAATTCTTGGTCACCTGTAACCCGGCAAGCCATGTTTCTGGCAACTCGATTGATTCGTATTCTGGGAGTTCCTCTTTGCCGTTCCTCTTTTTGTCCGCCTCTGCCTTGGCTTGACTGCCCCCGGGGGGCATAGCATTCGCGGGCCCTTGGACTGATTCCATCGAGAGTCCATCCTGTGCCAACATCAGCTCAAGCGCGCTTTGTCCCGAGGCACGTTTTTTTGGTTTCTTGGGGGTTCGCGGCAGGACATCATCTCGGGCAGAAACACCTGAGGAATCATTTCTTGATTTGCCAGCAGCACCCGTTTTCAAAGCGGGTGCCGACCGCTGCGGCTTATTCGATTTCGCTTGCCGTGACTCAGGTATCGGGGCTGCTACGGATGCAACTCGTTTCGCTTTACTATTGCTGTAGTAGACGAATCCAATTGCACTCAGGAATAGCACCAAAGCAGAAGTCACGTGGACTCGCCAATCATTCAAGAGTGATTTTTTTCTTAATGGTCGGAATGGCTGCGGCTGATCTGGTTGCTGAGCCGCTTGCTGATACTGTGAATCAGAATCCGGCGTGGCTGCATTGTTTTGTGAGGCGATATTTTGCTGAACCAACGGAGGGGGCTCCGGCGACGAATCCACCACTTGCAGGGATTCGTCGTACTCTGCTTTTGCCTCGGATCCCAAAAGCGTACGCCGCGCTTTGGCGACTTGGCTCAACAGTTTTTGCACAGACTCACGGTTGGGTCCCGCAGCCATGGGATGAAGGTAAGCTGTCGTCTGCTTGGCAGCACTCTCGATGGTGGCCAAATCATCTTCAAAATCTTCGAGGCCGAGCAGGCGGTAGTAGGTCGGCGGTTGGTCCTCTGGCGGTATTTCCAACCATTCCCAATAAGGGTCGAACTTTTCAGAGGAATCAGGCATATCGTTGAATTCATTAGGCGTTACAGACAAGCAGACGTCCTTTCGGCCTCACCTGCTGCCCTGATTCTACACTCCGCTGCTGCCCATTACTGCCCTCGGACCAGTTGCCGCTTATCAAAGAAGCCAACTGCCGAAGATTCCACTCATACCACCGTTGCAACCTGCCAGCGTAGCACACCATTTTCAGCTAGAACCACCACCGAGAAATTGCTGATGCAGAACGATAACGTCGGTCATGCCGCCGATCAGCACATCCTCATTTTCCACCTGACATCTGGTCAAACAAAATCTTGTATTTTGGGTACCAATCGCTGCTCTTATCCATGGTTGCGATCCTTCTGGACAAGGCCTGCTCAACTTTGCCCACCTGTCGCATCCTTTCACCTTCCTCCTGAATTTGTGATGCAAGCTGGTAACGACACCAGAATAAGTTGTACTGAGCCAAAGCTAGCTGTTCTGCATTGTGATCGGTTCCTGAAGCAGAATACACCAACGTGTGAAGTGTTGTGACTAGTTTGGCCCAACCCCAAATCGGCGAAAAACCGCTGGGACCCTCAATCGCCGACAACAGATCGCTGGACCTCTCATATTCAACAGCTACTTGCTGCAGGCACTGCGCCGCTGCGATCTGGAGCGCGAAGACCTTGGGCTCGTACGCCAGCATGTCTTCAATTTGCTTGAGCGCCTGCATGACTTCACCAGATCGCCGCAATAATTCAACACGACGTAATTGAGCGGACTGGAGCGACTCTTGTGGAAAATCATTTCGTTTGATGGCAAGGTCAAACAAGTTTGCTGCCATCATTGACGCCTCTTTAACAAGCCTATCCTGTCCAACCTGTCCGCCAGATAGGGCTTGCTCGCCAACCTGAGCCCAAGATTCGCCAAGCCAGAAAATGGTGGCAGTCGGTACCACCGAAGAATCGTTCATAATACGGTCCGATACTGCTTGGGCAGCCTCGAATTCGGCCTGATGCATCTCATCGTTACGCCTTAACTTTTCGAATGCCGCCTTCAAGATAGAAATTCGCTCTGGCGCCACCCCATCACCGGCATCGCCCACCAACAGCTCCAACTCGTCAATCGCCTGCATGGCTCCCTTGGTATCACCTTGCTCCTTACGAGCATGAACAAGAACATCGTAAAGCTGGCGAGCCGCTTCTTCATCAACAAACAACTTCGATTCATCCTCATCATTCTCACGAACCCGAATGGATGAAGACAACGCTGGCGGGTCGACCGTTATCCAATGCTCGGCCTTTTCAGGATTCCCACCAATCAAATCCAGTTGAGCCAACGCAATTCTCGCTTCCACATGATTGACTTTCAGTTCCGAATCTTTCTTTTCCACCAACCGAAGTGACCTCGTCAACCGCTGATGAACACGCATTCGAGCGTCCGCGTCGATTTCGTTTCCAGTAGCCGCTCTCTGTCGCCGCAAGACATTCCATTCAGCCATGCCACTAGCGAGTCCTGCCGTCCCATAATGCTCAGACGATGGCGGGATATTTTCATAAACGCGAACAGCGTTCTCGGGTTGATTAAAAGCTTCATACAAGTAACCGATATTCATCCAAATCAGATCATTCTGAATGTCGCCTCGCCAACGTCGATTCAAAATGCTGGCGACTTGCTCCATGTGCCTCAATTCGCCAAGATCCTCCGCCTGACCCCAATGCAAATCAGAGAGTTCCTGTGTTGCTGCGAGCGCAATCATACCCGCTTCTTTTGTCGAAGGATCATCCACCTCGCCCCATCGAACAACCGCTTCACCCATGACAGCAGCCTCTGGAAGCATACCAGCTTTTAAATAAAGAAATGCCAATAAATATCGTGTCGTTGCAGTCTCCTTCTCTGCCGACTTGGCAACAGCCAATTCATGCACCTGTTCAATCACTCCAATGGTGCGGCCGACCGAGTCCCGGTAGGCACCCACGTCTGCCTGTGAAGCGGAAACGTCAGCCCGTTCCTTTAGTTTTTGCACCTCTCCGTACTTTTCAAACGCCACTTCCATCGCATTCTGTAGCGAGGAAAAAAGGAGCTTTGACTTTTGCACGATGATCCGATCACGTGGTTTCTTTTGTTCAGGCAAAGCGTAAATGGTGGGTGGAGGTACCCGGTAACTGCCACTGCCTGAGTTGGCACCAACACCATCCACCAATGGGGGAGACACAACTTTTATTATCGGCAGACGGGTTAAACCCAAGTCATCTGACGCGGGATTGATTCTGTCACCAGCAATGACCATCCTGCGTTGCAACTCAAGATTACTTTCTGCTTGCGTCCTGTTGGATGCTGGCGACTGCCTTACAAGCCCGGCTCGATTCGCCCGCTTACGATTAGGTGCCTCTCTGGACAGAAACATCACGACAGCAACAACCAAGAATGTTGCAACCGCCACCGCCCCCAAGGTCGACCCCAGATTCCGCTTGGGAACCACCGGCTTTTTTTTTCTCTCACCTCCGAAATCAGAAGCCAATTCCCGCTCCTTGCCTCGCATTTCCAGATTACCGGAAGCATGAGGTGACTGATCTTCAGATCGCGAGATCAACACGGAGGGCTGAGTCAGAGTGTCAACCGAACTGCCTGCCGTGGCCCCCTGGTCGCCTGCGGCGTTTCTGTGTCCCCCGACATTCTTCCTGCCGCCGCCCGCGCCAATCGCTGAGGATGGTATCGTTGGATCCCCATTCGACTGACTATCAACAGTCTGACCCCTTGGGACGCTTTTTCCTTGCTGTTTCCACTGTGCATGCGCTCGAGCAGCCAATTCTCGATTTCCAACCGGCAACCGCAGCATCACACTTGGAACACAAACAGCCTTACCACACTCCAGTTCAATGGTGCGTCCGACCTCAACGCCGGGCACAGGGTGACCACTTCCACAATCTTTGCACCAAATCTCAAATATGTTGAGCGAACGGGTGTGACAGGCAAAGAGAGCAGCCCCGCATTCACATTCCATTACATGACCGATGTCATCTTCGTCCAACTCATATTCCGTTTTACATTTCGGGCACGTAGCAACGCGATTCATAAGACTTCAATTTCACTCTATGAGAGCAACACGATCGGAGAGAAACAGACGCTCGCTACTTCAGCTTTGGCTTGGGCTGTAGTTTCACTCCCCAAATCGGACCACGCGTGGTATTTCTTTGCCTTGGAAATCTCTTGGCGATTGCAACCGCACCCTCGGCCACACCGACGTCTTTATAAGTCCCCCCATTACTTTTCGCCAATTTCTGAAACCCGACGGCGTCTTTGGGTTTGACCTCCATCCCCAAGGTATGAAGTGGGACCCTTTTCTGGGGGCGTGAGGCAAAAAAGCTTGAGGCTTTGTCTGTGAAGGCACCGTCGCCGAGCACAAAAATCACATCAGGGTTTAGAGCAAATGCAGCAGCGATCGCCTCCCTGCCATTTGTTTTCAGACACAGCTGAACTGTCTCCAGCCACGATTTCAGCCGTTGTTTATTTCGGCTGGTCGCGTTGACCAAATCCATCGCTGGCTTGGGATGAAACAAAGGATATGCGGTGTCACTGTAAAAAATTACGTAGAAACGCTGTCGTGCTGTCAGTTCCGCAACGGCCTTCAGCAATTCATCGAGCGCTGTTTCGAAACGCCCTTTCGTCATGCTGTTGGAGTTGTCGATAACAAATACGTAATCCACCGCTGAGACTTTACTGCCGAAGAATGTAGGTTTACTTTTGGCTGCCTTTCCTGATCCCGAAGCAGCAGCGCTGGCAGGTGGCTTGATAGCCGCTCCACTAATGGACTCCATGAAGTTCGGTGCAGCCACGGTCTCAGCACGAACAACCTCCCTAGACTCCGGTGACTCCGAAGCTTCGGAGTCTGCCGGCTCAGTAACCTCCAACGGACTAGGTTCGATCACAACCTCTCGCATTGGACTTTGTGAAGGCGGTGCCGATGTGATGACAATCCCCTTGATGCGATCCTCCTCAACATTGATGAACAGACTTGCCAAAATCAACATCACGGCCAAATGCACCACAAGGCTAATACTGCTGCCACGTAACTGACCGACAAGACCCTGCCGACGCTCCTCGAGCCAGAATCGCACTCGCAACAAGTACCAACGCCAGCCCTGCGTGTCATCTAACTCCTGCTGCTGCAACTCACGTTCAACCTCGTACCTGGTATTTGCCTGATGCAGACATTCCATCAATTCTGCTGCATCAGGAATCTGATTACCAGCTTCACTGGGGGAAGCTGCTGGTTGCATGACCACCGGGTTTAAAATTTCTTTTGGCGGCTTAATCCCCTTCACAGTTCCGGATCCAGCCAGAGAGTCTCCACGACGTTGCGACCACTCAAAACGTTCTCGCGTCAGCAAGTCATGGAATCCATCAGCCTTGGCGGTCAGAACGTCCTCGACTGGGATTTCAAACAGATACTGCCCGTTGCCGACAAGTGTTTGAGCTGTGGTTACAGGGCATGACAGCCCCTGAGCCATCGCCAGGGGCAGCTGGTCAGAGGATATTTTATATAACTCAGTGCCGTTTGTGACGGTAATTAAAAATCGCCTATCCATCGTTAACTCCGTAGCATTTCACCCAAGTTTCCGGCAATGCCTCCAACTCAATTCGCCACATCATCACCTTCACTCACTTCACCTTTTGACCGCCGCTGCTTGCTCTGCTTCTTTTTTGGTGGTGGAGTTTTCTGGGGTGGCTTGGACAGGTTGATATTAATCGTGGGTGCAGGCACCCCTGATGTTGGTGCATTCTGATTACTGAAAAATGCATTCAAGGCTTCTCCGTCAGCCTTACTCTGCGGTTCGGACAGCTTCTCAAGAACACTAAAATCAGGAATTCCCGCTGCATTACCAGCCGCTTTACTTTCTGCCTCTTTACTTTCTGCCTCGGACGAGCCTTTCTTTTCTTGTGATGCCTTGGCAGCAACCACCTTCGGTGATCCCTTACCCGAGTGGTGACCCTGTGGTGAATCGGGCCTGTCTTTCCGAAGCGGTGGCAAACTTTTCACGGGACCCGACTTCGGCTCTGGAATGCCAGCGGGTGGCAAAGGTGGAACGGGAAATAACTGATCAGTAGATGCAGGTGTAGATGCCGAAGCATCCCGAACAGCGGAGACCTTACGTTTGAGCTTACGCTTGCTCGAGGGACCTTCAGGGTTCAGCGTCTCGATACTGGCTGCCTTGTTTTGATCGATCGAGATTTCGGGCGGACGCGTTTTACTCGCCATGCTCGGTGTTACCGATCTGGCCGGTGTTACCGATGTAGACGTATCAGAGCTCGACTTTCCCGTCCCGCGGTATTCCATTGGTGACAGACTCAGGCCTGGGAAAACCTGTTCATCTGGATCGGAATCTGTGACAATCGAAGCCTGAGTCAATTCGACAATCGAACCGGCATCCTCCGCCGGACCGGGCTCGTCTTCCCAAGCTTCGAGCAGTTCTAACTGTCCTTCATCATCTTCATTACCGTCACTTTTATTGGCTCCCGCTTCCCCGGCAAGCGTCTCCTCTGTAATTCCGGCAGCTAACAAGGCGGTCCACTTTTCCAGGACCTCTTCCGACAAACCTGCAGCACGATCCATTGTCATCTCTGCAGCTTGCTTGAGTGTGGGTAAGTTCGCGCTAACGACCAAACGGCCATCCTGTGAGTAATCGAATAGCACATCCACGAATGTTCCCTTAGGCGTTCCCTTAGGCAAGTCATCCACGAGACACTTACCGATTCGAGTCGCGTTGCGTCCCCGATTATCACCACCTTCGACAACCTCAACCTTTACATTGCGTTGCCCGTCTTCATGAGTACGAAAACGGATGCGTTTGCGAGCAGGAAGAGCTGTATTTCGATTGATCATGATTTGACGTCGCGGCTCCCCACTTTGCGGGTCGACCGCCAATACACCGAGGTCATGAGAATTGACATTCGTCACTGAAACCCCCGCAAAAGACTCACACTCATGACCCAGTCGAATGCCAGCGTAAATGGCGGCTCCGTGCGCGACCGCTTCGTCAGGTGAGAGCGAGCGGTCAATTTCCAGATTGCTCAGACGACTCAGTTCATCGTGAATCATGGGCATCCGAGTAGAACCCCCGACAAGAATTAAACGCGTCAGGTCACTCCATTTGACTTCAGCTTCATCCAGCACCAACTCAACTGTCATGAGCGTACGCTCTAAAAGATCTTCAGTCAGATCTTTAAATGTCTCGCGATTCATCTCCGGTCGAATTCGCTTTCCCTGATAACCAAAAGCAATCGGAACCGACTCACGCTGAGTCAGGGCATGCTTGGTCTGATTCGCTTTGCGCAACAAAAGTTGTTCGGCAATCGGATCATCACGAAGATCGTCTCCATATTCCTCGATCCATGCCTCGGCAATGAAATCCACCACACGCCGATCCCAGTCGATTCCGCCCAGGTAGACATCACCATTAGTCGCAATTGTGTGGTATTTACGATTTTCAATTTCCATGACCGTAACGTCAAACGTCCCCCCACCCAGGTCATAAACGAGCACGCGTTCTTTCGCCGAAGCCGCCCCTTCGGCCGAGAGAAACCCTTGCTGAACCCCATAACAAATTGCAGCCGCAGTTGGCTCATTGATGATGTCCAACACCTCTAACCCTGCCAACTTACCAGCATCCTGAGTCGCTTTACGGCAAGGTTCATTAAAGAAAGCCGGTACAGTGATCACAGCCTTCTTAAGCTCACCAAGCTTCAGTTCAGCGTCTTCCCTGAGCTTGGTGAGAATCAAAGCTTGCAAAACTTCTGGTGGCAGCTTTGCGCCACAAATCGCATTTCTGAAAAGCTGCTCACCCACGTCACGCTTGGCAAACATGGCCAGCCGCTCTGGCTCCTCAACTCCCGCCTCCACAGCCTCCGCACCAATCACAGGATTACCGCGATCAAAGAAAATAACACTGGGCGTTGAAAGTCCACCCTCGGAATTACGAATGGTTTCGGGTCTACCCGTCGAATCAACAAATGCTACAGCGGAATTTGTGGTACCCAAGTCGATACCAATGGCCGGATGCGAACGCTTCATAATTTCAAAATCATACTGAGAAGAGAGAAGAGCATGCAGATCCATCCTGTTTATCTGCGAAGGCCGGACTGCTGCGCCTACTCCGTCTTGTTCTCACACACACTTTTTCACCCAACTCACCGTTGAATGGAGCGCCGCGCCCGACACCGTCAGTATAACTCACCCGTGACACGCGGTTGGAGCGAAAGCGTCCCAGAGCATCAGACGTCACGTTTTTTTGCAGCAACACATCAGCGAGCAGGCATGCAGAGCATGCCCAGATCGGCCTCCACCCCCAAGAACCTCTCAGACAAGAAACCCGGAAGATTCAAATTTTGACAGCGCAGTCAAAAAACGGCTAAACCACGCTGCGACAACGGGGCGAACTTCGAATGCCGCTAACGTTAGCTGCTCCCGCGGCCGTGACCGTCGGCACGGACTCCGAAAATGCAACGGCTTTGTGTTTTAAAAAAAGCCTCCGGTTGCATCACGCCAGAAGTTGCCGAACGATGCGGTAACATCTCAAAGGCGTTTAAGACGGTTGAACGCGGAAGTTTGAGAAATGACTGCTTTCGCGACCTCGATCTGTTGCCGTATTCGAAGACAAACGCATTTGAAGACAAACGAATTTGAATGCCAGCAAACCGAAAAACGAGAGACGGAACCGTGCACGCTTCACCATCTAACTCAACGTATCTAACCTGCTTTACCAAGAACCCAAGTCGGCGTGTAAATTTTAAAAATTCTTCGATGCAATCTCGACCTCAAGTTTAACCCTCACGAACTTCACTAACTGTTCATCAGTTATGAACTTACGGCAACAACGAGGTCGGCGTTGTCAGTGGGGCTCACCGAAGTGATCTGTGCGTAAAGTGTTCTCAAATAACACTTTAAAGATTTATTCAGAGAAGTGTTTGACATGGCCGATTCTATCCCTAAGATTCCCCAGTCGCCCACATGTAGTTGCCACCACACGGACAACCACTAGGGGTAGTGCTTTCAATACTGACTGCAAGATGCACGAGTATTTGGGAACCAAACGCGTCGAACGACACGGTTCCTTACAGTTCGTCATGTTTGGGGACAGGCTGGCAGTCGACACTTGTACACTGTCTTATTATAAATGGTCGGTTTTGATGCTTCGCGAGGATTGCGAATCAATCTTGGCATCTTCAATCGCCCCAAGGATGAACTCACAGGAGTCTTAGAGCAATGGCAACGGTTCTGTACGCACGTACCTCCGCCGAGGTCGCTGGTGATCCAGCATTGGAAAAAGTCAACACCGAGCATGGCGTGGAATACGCGAGGGCTCGCTTCGGCCGCAAGCTGAGACAAAGCGGAAACGGTTTAAAAATCGAGGCAAACTTCTGCCCGGACGACGACAAGACGCCATTCGACACAGTCGGTTGGGAATTACGAAGCGCCGCAATCAAAGACGAATCTGGCAACGCTCTGTTTGAGCAACATGATTGCGAGATTCCAGCGGAGTGGAGCCAACTGGCAACGAACGTTGTCGTCTCGAAGTATTTCTACGGTGATCCCAACAGCACAGATGAGCGAGAGCGAAGCGTGCGGCAACTGATCCATCGTGTGACACGAACCATCACGGATTGGGGTTTGGCAGACGGTTACTTTGACACCCCCGAAGACGGCGACCGTTTCTACCGTGACTTGACTTGGTTGTGCTTGCATCAGCACGGTGCATTCAACAGTCCTGTTTGGTTCAATGTCGGCCTACACGCTCAGTACGGAGTAGTGGGTGATAAATGCAATTGGCACTGGGACGCAGTGGCAGGTGAAACAGCCCAGCCAGAGAATCCCTACGAGTACCCTCAGGGCTCAGCATGTTTCATCCAGAGCGTGGACGACAACATGGAAGACATCATGCGTCTTGCCTGCAGCGAGGCGATGCTGTTCAAATTCGGTAGCGGAACTGGCACCGACCTGTCCACCATCCGATCGCAGCGTGAAAAACTGTCTGGTGGCGGAACACCATCGGGTCCGCTTTCATTCATGCGGGTTTACGACTCCATCGCTGGCGTTGTCAAAAGTGGCGGCAAAACTCGCCGAGCAGCCAAGATGCAGTCTTTGAAGGTTTGGCATCCAGACATTTTGGAATTCGTCGAATGTAAATGGGCTGAGGAGAAAAAGGCTCATGCATTGATCCGTGAAGGCTACGAGTCCAACTTCAACGGCGAAGCGTACAGCAGCGTCTGCTTCCAAAATGCCAACCTGTCCGTCCGACTCACCGACGACTACATGGAGTCGGTTCGCGACAACAAACAGTGGCAAACACGGTGGATCAGCGATAAGTGTGAGAGCGACGCACCAACGTATGACGCCAAAGAGCTCTTGAACAAGATGGCTGAGTGTGCTTGGAACTGCGGTGACCCAGGAGTCCAATACGACACAACGATCAACCGCTGGCACACTTGTCCCAACAGCGGTGAGATCAATGCATCAAACCCTTGCAGCGAATACATGTTCCTGGATGACACCGCATGTAACCTTGCATCGATCAACTTGATGAAGTTCGTCGGTCCAGATGGATCATTTGACACAGAGCGTTTCCGAGCGAGCTGCCGTCTGTTCCTGATTGCTCAGGAGATTCTGGTCGACCATGCCAGTTATCCGACTGAGCCAATCGCCCGCAATAGTCACAAGTTCCGACCTCTTGGTTTGGGATACTCAAACCTTGGTAGCGTATGTATGACCCGTGGGATCGCGTACGACTCGGATGCAGCACGAGGCTTGTGCGGTTCACTAACCTCACTGCTTCACGGCGAGGCAAACCGCACCAGCGGTGAACTGGCGAGCGTTGTTGGTCCGTTTGAAGGCTATGCCGAAAACGAAAAACCAATGCTCAATGTGATGCAGATGCACCGCGACGCCTGCGATGACATCGACGACAACGGTCCGGCAGAGCTCAAAGAAGCGGCCACCAAACTCTGGAACGATGTCTTGGAAATCGGTGAAAAGTATGGTTTCCGGAACGCACAGGCTACTGTGCTTGCCCCAACCGGAACCATCAGCTTCATGATGGATTGTGACACAACAGGTATTGAGCCAGACATTGCGTTGGTGAAGTACAAGCAGCTTGCGGGCGGCGGAATGCTCAAGATTGTCAATCAGACCGTCAATTTGGGGCTCAAGAAACTCGGCTACAGTGAAGAGCAAATCACCAACATCCTGAAGCACATTGATGAAAAAGACACCATTGAAGGTGCAGCCGACATCAAGGATGAGCATTTGCCTGTATTCGACTGTGCATTCCAGCCAGCCAATGGTACCCGTAGTATTCCATGGCAAGCTCACGTCACCATGATGGCAGCGGCACAGCCATTCCTGTCAGGTGCGATCAGCAAAACAGTGAACATGCCTAATGACACGACCCCCGAAGATATCGCAAACGCGTATTTCTGGGGCTGGGAACTTGGGCTCAAAGCTGTCGCAATCTATCGCGATGGGAGCAAGCAATCCCAACCGCTGAACACGAAAGCTGATGACTCCGAAGCGGAAGCATCAGCAGCAGAAGTTGTGACAGAAACGGTAGAAAAGATTGTCTACAAACCACGACGCGAAAGACTGCCAGATACCCGCCAAAGCGTGACACACAAGTTCACCATCGCGGGTCATGAGGGATACCTTTGCGTGGGTCTTTACCCCGACGGAAGGCCAGGTGAGATTTTCATCACGATGGCAAAAGAGGGTTCCACCATTGGTGGAATCATGGATAGTTTTGGCACTGCCCTTTCGATCGCGCTACAGTATGGTGTTCCGTTAGAGGTCCTTGTCAACAAGTTTAGCCACACTCGCTTCGAACCGATGGGACACACGTCCAACAAAGATATACGGATCGCCAAAAGCGTGGTGGATTACATTGCCCGCTGGCTCGGCCTCACGTTCATGAGTGGTCACGACCACGTACCAACCACAGTTGACAACACCAATCAAGGCAACGGCTCCGAGGTGACGACTGCCCCAACCAGTGCCGTGATGGATGGACTGAAAGAGGATGCTGGTGCGGCCGTAGCACTTGCGGAACGTGCGACGCTGCTCGCAAGCATTGGCGAGACGCGCAACAACGGGAATGGTTCTTCCACGCCAACCGCAGAAACATCTAGTGAGGATAATGGACAGGGTGACCAATTTGCCCGCTTCCAGATTGATGCTCCCTCATGCGACAACTGCGGCAGCATCACCGTTCGAAATGGTAACTGTTACTTGTGCCACAACTGCGGCAACAGCATGGGCTGCAGCTAACCGAGGGCAAAACGCCGCCCCTGCGTTGGTCGGACCTCCAGCTTGGATCAAAGGTTATGATCCGGCCGCGGATGTTCGAATAGAGGTAGGGCCTAGGTATACTGAACCCAAAACTCCTGGTGGAAATCCACTGGGAGTTTTTTAATGCCATGACGCTTTCGGTAGAGTCGTACAATCGAGTGCGGTCTGACATCGAAACACAACTCACTGCCACACCCCATATGCCACACCACGCGGTACATCACTGAGTCGCATCGCGGCTCAGCAGCAGCGATGATTCGTTAAAGTGTAAGTAACATAAATCAATCTCCCTGGATCCTTGCAAAGCATTATGCTCTTCCGAAACTTGCAATTCGTCACAACGTTGACTTTTTTTACGCTGGCCTACACCTGCGCCGACACCCATGGACAAGCTTCCACGCCGAGCAGCTACCAGACGGACACAAATATTGCTTACCGCACATCAACTGAACCCTACACCTCAAAGATGTGCGTGCTCGACATACACTACCCGCGAGACATCAAGAATTTTGCAACGGTGGTCTGGTTCCACGGTGGCGGACTTACGTCTGGCAAACGAGATATCCCGGAGCACCTTTCCGAACAGGGCATTGCCGTAGTTGCAGTGGACTACCGCCTGAGTCCGAATGTGAAAGTTGTGGATTGCATTGACGACGCGGCAGCGGCAGTCGCATGGACCTTTGCCAACATCAAAAACTATGGTGGCTCCCCCCGGAAAGTTTTCGTAAGCGGACATTCAGCAGGCGGTTACCTCACCAGCATGCTTGGATTGGATAAGCATTGGCTCAAAAAATACGATTGCGACGCAAATTCGATTGCAGGTTTGATTCCATTCAGCGGGCATACCATCACGCATTTCACAGTCCGAAAGGAACGTGGAATCAGTGGAAAACAGCCGATTCTGGACGATATGGCTCCCCTGTTCCATGTACGTGACGATGCACCACCATTGCTCCTGATTACTGGCGACCGCGAACTCGAGATGTTAGGCAGATACGAAGAGAATGCCTACATGTGGCGCATGATGAAGGTGGTAGGTCATGACAACACAACCTTGCATGAACTCGATGGCTACAATCACGGACAAATGGCGAGACCAGCTCACCCGCTGCTGCTCCGCTTTATTCGCAAGGTTAGTAAGACTATCGATCCCTGAGCATACACGCAGTCAAACTGCGAACGTTGGCGATTTGATCCCACGCGTCAACCGGGCAGCACAGGACACCCGACAAAACACAGGATCACTCGTTTAACGTTTTCACCAGCCTACAGTTCATGCCGCGTCCCACCTCACGACCGTATCCTGAATCAAGACAAAGGGGCTTGCCAAAGTCCTAGGGCAGGATTCCGAATGAAGTAAAACTCCGAACCATCTACATCGCGATGCCAGCCATCACTCAAGCTTGCGACATCATAACGTTGCATCAGGGCATTGATATTACCGGGCGTGTAATTCACGGATGCTATTTCCTCTGCTGTAAGTTTTCCCGCTCCGTAAACCACTTCAAAGCGATTTTCGTGCGAACCATGAACGAGATGAGCGGCGGCAGAAGGGTTTGCGGCGAGATCATCGTTCTCTGCTACCAACTGGATGATCTCAGCCTTGGTGCGATAGCCATACTTTCGAATCAGGGCATCAATTTGCTGGTCTTCACCAAACTCTTCCACTGCTGGCCCCAATACCGTGAGACGCCCCCCCGTTGCGATCGCTAAACGGGTTCGATAGATCGCTTTATTACCAAGCCACGTACTTTTGAATTCAGCAGGGTCAAGGTAGGCAACCACATGCTCAGGAGCACGCTCCAAATGCGTTATATTGACTTGCGTGGCGAGTTCCGCGGCCTGAAAAAACGCATCATGATCATCACCGATGAACAGTCCCCGCGTGTGCAATTTCCCATCCGGCATCTGTTGAATCACAGTCAGGGCATACAACAGCGGCAGATCCTGGCAGAATTCATCCTGAGCATGATTAAGAATCTGCCTTAGTGGCGTATTCGCCCTGCCCAAAGTCTGTTCGATGCCGTAAACCGCACTCAGGTAATGACTCTCGTTGATCCCCTCTGCACCACCTGTTCCCACAAATACATTCTTGTTGTAGTTAGCCATCCCAATGACTTCATGAGGCACGACTTGGCCCAGTGAAAATATCAAATCATGCCCACCATCTCGCAGCATACGATTGACCTGTGCTTTCCATGGCTTGTCGTACAACCCACCTGTCACACGTGACACATAAGACGCCGGCACCTCACCTAACGTCACGACATCGTCTCGCCAGCGGTGCGGCCGAAAAAGCTCAAGTGGCACACCGGGAAACATGTGTGACAATTGTTCCGTGTTCATTGCTGAATGTGTACCCAACGCCGGCATGATGTCGGTGACTGCATCCCCTAACAACTCGCGACACAGCACGGTCATCTCTCCTGCTCGACTGAACAATCGAGTGTGGTCAGGAGGCAACAGTAGCACCTTCTCACGATCCCCAATTTTCTCAAACGTGATACGTAATGCTTCACGCAAATCGTCGGTGGTAAGCGAAGTTGTTTCACTGCCATTGGCGTAATAAATTGTCATGAACGCATCAAAATGAAATGGGTTTGAAAAGAGTCATCAACAACTGCCGTGCCAGCTGTAAGTTGCGAGCATAACCTCACCCTCAGGTACAGAAGCGTCCAGAACGCCCCGGCACTGACAGTGGGACTGTCCACGCTGGAACAAAAGCTCTTCTAGAATAGCAGGACAGAAGCATGGGCGGCAGACACTGGAAACCGAGGCATTGCCAACGTTTTCCTGATCCTAAAAACACCTCTGGATGTCCTTGCCGCACCATTCACCTCAAATTTCAAACCCACCAACAAACTAAATTCGATGCAATTCCAATAATCGAACGTGAATGGCTACACAAACAACCACCTACCGGTAAACCTTCACGACCAAAGTTTCCAAATGAAGCGGCGCAACCCGACGCGGCAGGGCTTTCATTATCTCATACTCCGAGAGGCCTCAACCCGGACAAGGCAAAAGCTACCGATGCGAACGGTTTGCCCCGACTCGGAAACTGCAGCAATTCGTGTTCCCAAATTTCAAGACACAAAATGGTGAAGTGGCATTATCGCGTTATCATTCCACGCCATCGGTCCCTGAATTGCCTATCATTCATACATCTGACATTCCCAAACCCCTATTCGGCAGTTTCCTGACGCGACAAACTCACCCGCTTGACGTATCCCAGCCAAGTATCGTCTGATAAGTAAATGAATACCAACGAAATCGAACGATTCATCCCGCATCGAAAGCCGATGCTGTTAGTGGATGAAATTGTATCCCGAACACAAGACACAATTGTCTGCCGCAAGACGTTCCACGCAGATGACTTCTTTGTGCAGGGGCACTTCCCAGGCCAACCGATTGTTCCCGGCGTGATTCAGTGTGAATGCTGCCTTCAGGCTGGAGCAATCCTGTTGTCTGCTGATACGATTCAAGTTGCAGAATCCCGCGAGGTCGGGTCACAGGCAGAGCCAACACAGGCTGACACCAATTCAACTTCCGCTGATAGTCGTGTACCGGTCGCCACACGAATGGACGCAGTAAAGTTCAAGCGAATGGTTCGCCCTGGGGACACCGTCGAGATTCATGTTGTACTGAAGGAGCAGGTCAGCAACGCATATTACTTGACCGGTAAAATGTTACTTGATGGAAAACTTGCGGCGCGGCTCGATTTCGCTTGCAGCATTGCCAACCCCGGTCCTCCCACCGACGAGAAATCCACGTGACTGACAGCGTGCCATCTTCCCCCCCCGCGTTTGACTTCCTCGGCTTTCATGACAAAACCTTCTTGGTGATGGGTGTTGCCAACAAGAAGAGTGTGGCTTACCGCATCGCGCAGATGATTGAAAAAGCTGGCGGCCGGGTTGTGTACACCGTACGCAGTGAAACACGTCGCGACAGCCTTAAGAAACTGCTGGCGGGAGAACAGATGATCATTTGTGATGTTGAAGAACAAACACAAATCGATGAACTGGCTCGTATTCTGAAAGAACAAGGCGTGCGACTGAACGGTTTGGTGCACTCCATCGCTTTCGCGGACTACCCTGAAGGTATTCGTCCGTTCCACGAAACAACTCGCAAACAGTTCTTACAGGCAATGGATATCTCTGCATATTCTCTCATCAACGTTTGCAATGCACTGAAAGATCTTTTCGCCAGTGACGCATCCGTTGTCACAATTGGCATCAGCACTACGCGTATGGCGAGCGAAAGCTATGGTTTCATGGCACCGATCAAGGCTGCATTGGAGTCATCACTTGCATTCCTCACAAAATCCTTCAGCCATTTCAGTGATGTACGTTTGAACGCGGTCGCTGCCGGACTACTGAAAACCAGCGCCTCTGCCGGAATCCCTGGTTATGTCGACTCCTACCTGTACGCCGAAAAAGTAATCCCTCGTGGCAAAGCCGTTAAAACAGACGAAGTCGCCGATACCGTTGCATTTCTGCTCAGTCAACGCAGTAGCGGCATTACGGCACAATCTCTGGTAGTCGATGCTGGGATGTCAATCAACTATTTTGATGCTGCACTGGTCGACGCAGTCACCTCGGCAGATGTTGATTGATCGCTAAGATGGACAACATTCAGGCTGCGGTCTTTCAAACACCCTGAAAATCAGCAGCCCCCCCTCTTCCTGATCAAGCCTCCCTCATCCTGCGAGCCAACTACCCTTCTACTTGCCCTTTGAAACAAATTTAAATACTGACAGCTTTCATTCACTGCACTCCACCAACAAAACGTTTTAAACCCACTGCCATGAGCCAACAGATCTATATCAACGGAGAGTATTTTTCCAAGGACGATGCGAAGATCAGCGTCTATGACCACGGACTGCTTTATGGTGATGGCGTATTCGAAGGTATGCGAGCATACGGTGGAAAGGTTTTCCGGCTCGAACAGCATCTGATCCGCCTTTGGGAATCTGCACTCACAATTGGTTTGAAAATCCCGGTCACGATCGAGAGCCTCACTGCAGACGTAAATGCATGCGTTGAGAAAAATGCCTTGGAAGAGGGGTACATACGCCTGATCATAACTCGTGGTACAGGTGCACTTGGACTTGACCCTTATAAATGTGAAAACCCGCAGATAATTTGCATTGCCGACAAAATCACGTTGTACCCAGATGACCTGTATCAGAATGGGCTCGAACTCATCACCGCCGCAACCATCCGCAATCACCCCGCGGCGCTCAGTCCCCGCGTCAAATCGCTGAACTATCTGAACAATATCTTGGCGAAAATGGAGGGATTGAAGGCTGGTTGTGTGGAAGCACTCATGCTGAATCACAAGGGCGAGGTGGCGGAATGCACCGGCGATAATATTTTCATCGTGAAAAATGGTCTTTTGATGACGCCGCCAGTCGAGGCGGGGATCCTCGAGGGCATCACTCGCAACGCCGTTCTGGAACTGGCCGACGAGATGGGAATTGAGTCCATCGAAGCCGCCCTAACCCGACATGACATCTACACGGCTGATGAGTGTTTTCTTACCGGAAGCGCAGCGGAGGTGATTGCGGCTGTCAAACTTGACGATCGTCAAATTGGCGAAGGCAAACCCGGCCCAATCACCAAACAACTCAACGAAGCGTTCCGTATCCTTGTGCGTCAATAGAGTCTGAACCCAACCTGCGTGTGCACGATTAAAAACGTGCACTCCTAAAACCGTGCATTCGCGTCAAACCGCCTGTGCACCTCGAACAATCAGCATGATTCCCTCCGGACGTCAATTCAGTTGGTGCGGCCACGATTTGGAACCTGCAGATGTGCGTGCTTCACTCGGCACCACGATAATCCCGACTGAACTAAGGTGATGAATTGCTAGGTGTTTGCTTTGAAGGTGTTGGCCAGGTACGAGTCCGAGACATAGCGGATCCGGTCATTGAATCGCCGAGCGACGCTATTGTCAAAGTGTCAGTTGCCGGACTGTGTGGTAGTGATTTGCACCCGTTCTTTGGCCGAGAAAAGGGATTGGATCATGGAACTGTCATGGGGCACGAGTTCATTGGTGAAGTCATTGCGATCGGTGCCGACGTTGAGCAAACAACCGTCGGAACCCGAGTCTGTTCGCCTTTTACAACGAACTGTGGACACTGTTATTACTGCAATGCAGGATTAACATCCCGCTGTGTGAATGGCCAGCTTTTTGGCTGGCGGGAAAATGGCGAGGGCCTACATGGAGGTCAGTCCACTTTGGTTCGAGTTCCCCACGCTGATGGAACTTTGATGGAAATTCCGGACGGGGTGAGTGATGAAGCGGCCCTACTGTTAGGAGACAATCTGAGCACAGGTCGTTTTGCCGCAGACATGGCGGGTGTCTCTGAGGCTGGCACCTTTGGCGTCATTGGCTGCGGAACCGTCGGTTTATTGGCAATCACAGCGGCAAAGCAACTTGGTGCCAAACAGATTATCGCTGTCGACCCCTGCAGATCCCGACTGGAATTAGCGGAGTCGCTTGGGGCAGTCACGTACGCGTCGGGCGAGCAAGCTCGAACCGAATCGAAATCCCACACCAATCAACGAGGACTTGATGGCGTCATGGAATTGGTCGGCCTGCCAGAAGCACAGCGTCTTTCGTATGATCTTGTCAGGCCTGGCGGCACCTTGTCCGTCATTGGTTGTCACTGCACGCCCAATTTCTCTTTTTCACCTACGGATGCCTACGACAAGAATCTGACCTACCGCACAGGTCGATGCCCAGCAAGGCACTACATGGACTTGTTAACACGCACCACCAAAATCAGGGACATGGATCTATCGTGGTGCGTTACACACCATTTCCCCGTCACCGACGCGGTTGAAGCCTATCGAATATTCTCCAATCGTGAAGATGGGTGCATCAAGGCGGTGTTGCATTTCGACTGAACGGTACGCAACAAGTGGAAACAGGACGCGTTCATCACGTTACTTGCCAAGGACATCACGCGCCACATGTGGCGAAGTGCCGCCAGACACAAAACCACTTGGGAAAACGCGAAATGCTTTGTTGCGGTGTACATTTGGCGACACCTTTCACAATAACGAATCTCGTCGCGCTGCAGGACTGAACTCCCAAGCGTTGCAGAGCTAACCAAAGCGTGAACTCAGCAACACGTTTCGACCCCATCGAACTGCCGCCGCGTCGTACAATGAGTGACACTGAAAACAAAGAAATTGTCACCCTAAATCACTGATTCCTGTCATGCGAAATACTGCACGTGTTCGCCGCACCTCAATCTTCTTTTCATTCCTTGCCCTGTTTTTCTCTACTACTGTCGACATCGCGGCACAGACGCGGGATGAGATGGTACGTGAGGATCGCAAGAAGATAATGGAAGAGGGCTTTTGGATTTACAACGATCTCCCGAAAGCCTTTGCAAAAGCCAAGCAGTCAGGGAAACCGCTTCTTGTTGTTCTTCGCTGCATTCCTTGCCATGAATGTGTAAAGCTTGACGACGAGCTTGTTGATCAGGACCCCGTCATTCGTCCCTTACTGGATAAGTTCGTCTGTGCCCGTCAAGTATCAACCAATGGACTTGATTTAGAGATCTTTCAATACGACACCGACCAATCGTTCGCTGTTTTTATTCTCAATGCCGATGGGACCGTGTACGGCAGGTTTGGCACTCGCTCCCATCGCACCGACTGGCTGGGAGACGTCTCACTTGAAGGTTTAGCAGAAGCACTCAAGGGGGGTCTCGAACTGCATCTCAATTACCCGACAAATCGAAAACAAGTCGCCGGCAAACGCGGTGGAAAACCAGAGGTTGCATCACCAGAGAAGTACCCCAGCCTTGCGGACAAGTTTACCGACCGATTGAATTATACAGGTGATGTTGCAAAGAGCTGCATCCACTGCCACCAGATCGGTGACGCTCAACGGTCTTACTATTGGAACTCAGGCAAGCAGATACCCGAAAAAGTTCTCTTCCCTTACCCACATCCCAAGACGCTGGGCTTGATCCTCGACCCCAAACAGAGAGCGACAGTTCAATCGGTCCTACCTGAATCCATCGCTGAACAGAGTGGCCTTCGAGCAGGAGACATCATTCAGTTGATTGATGGACAAAACCCTCTTTCGATTGCAGATGTCCAGTGGGTCCTCCATCAAACGCCAGCGTCCGGTGGCAACATCCCTCTTTCAGTAAAACGCGGCAATCACCGGATCAGCCTGGAATTACAACTGCCCCCTTCATGGCGAGAACATGGCGATCTTTCGTGGCGGGCAACTTCGTGGGCTTACCGCCGCATGGTTACCGGTGGCATGAAGCTTGTCCCGATCGAAGCCCATAAACGGGAACAGTTGAATCTGGGCAAAAAGAAAATGGCACTGCTGGTTCAGCACCTGGGCCAATACAACGCACACGCGGCAGCAAAACGGGCGGGACTTCGCAAGGGAGACATTCTGGTTTCCTATGACGACAACGCCGATCTAACCACTGAATCTGAACTATTTGCACACGGACTGCGGCACCGAAAACCGGGTAATCGAGTTAGCATCATCGCAATCCGCGGTGGTAAAAAGATGGAATTTACCATCCCCATTCAGCCCTAACAAAACGAGAGTTGTTGGGTCACCCGATGCGATCAGGACATCAACAGAATTGCTGTCCAATCAAAACCGGCTTTTCGCTATGCTTGAGGACGACACACCTGTTTTTTTCGTGAAGCCAAACGTCGATGCCTCGAGTTCCTCGCTCCTCACAATCATTCCACTCTCGTTCGTCTCACCTGAAAGTGAATCGTTCGAAGCCCATTCGTGGAAAAATAGCTCCCCGCGATCAAAAAGTGTTGAGCAAGCTCGCGGGTGAAGTCGCCCTCCGCACCTTCCCGGCGGAACAAATCGCACGCTGGCAACGCGAAATCCACCAGAACACTCTCTCCCTGAGTCGTTCAATCGACCAGCCCAACTTTACGAGTGTCGGTCGTGATGATTTAGTCAGAATGATTCGCATGTACGACGACCTGTTCTTTGACGGTAAAATCTTACCAGTCGCACATGCGGAAGGATTATCATTCGGACTTTCTTCCCGCATGACTCGGGTTGCTGGAAAAATGGTGACCCACTACCCCCATGGTGACCATGAGGCACCGCGACAATTTGAGCTCATCCTCTCATCGACTCTCCTGTTCCAAACTTTTGAGGATGAAGGTCGCCCTGCTGAAGTTACTGGTCGTGTGTGCAAAGATCGACTGGAAGCGATGCAACGAGTTGCCGAACATGAATTCGTTCATCTGATTGAAATGCTTATCTGGAATGATGGAAACTGCAGCGAAGCCCGCTTCCAATCCATTGCACAACGTTATTTCGGTCACACTGATTATCGTCACGACCTGATCACACAACGAGAACGTGCCCTCACGAAATTTAACATCCGCATTGGGGACGAAGTCAGGTTTCGGCATGATCGTCAGGTTCTTACCGGCCGAGTGAACCGCATAACTCGCCGTGCAACCATTTTGGTTGAGAACGCCAAGGGTGAACGTTTCAGTGATGGCCATCGCTATCTTCGCTTTTATGTTCCACTGGAAAAGCTCAGCAAAGCCTAACTTTAGCCAGGAATTCACACCGCCAACTCCTGACCCTCAGAACGAACTTCCGCTGACCTTGCCATGAACCTGGAAGTCAAATCCATTCCCGTGAAATCCCAAACAGCTCTGATGCTGGTTGATGAACTGGAAAGGGAATTACGCGAGGACTACCCGCCACACTACATCCATGAATTCGATGTCGAGTCATTTGAAGCATCGCAAGGCATTTTCTTAGTTTGCTTCATTGATACCGAGCCGATCGGTTGCCTCGGCCTTCGACCGCTGGATCATGAAGTCGGTGAATTGAAACGTATGTATGTTCGCCCCGCGTTTCGGGGCCGTGGCTCAGCCAGGATAATGCTAGTTGAGATCGAACGCCAAGCATCTATTCGCGGTTTCAAACGTATCGTTTTGGAAACAGGTAATCAGCAACACACCGCCATCGCCCTGTACCTTGCGAATGGTTACGAGGCCATCAAGCCCTACAACCGAGCATCCGATGGCCCAGCAAGCGTTTGCTACTGCAAAATACTGGAAGGGTATTAGAAACCCAATTCAACTCGAACTGGACCATCAATGCGTCATCGCATAGGTCACGATGTTGATCCCCATGGGATACGCTTTCTTGACCGAGAACTCCTCAAAATACCATGCGTCCTCTCCCTCGCGTTCCCACCCATCTCCTAGATCAGTGTTATGGCAAATGAACACCATGATACGGTCGTTGTCATCGGTGATCGCCCGATAATGCGGAGTTCGCGTGTCACTGCCATCCCAAGCGTTCTCCCACGTTCCTACTTCTCCATTCTGCATTCTGTAAGCCGCGTTGATCGCAGGCACTTGTGGCTTTTCTTTCAGCGGATAGACGCATTGAAAAATCTCGTGTGACAACGGCACTTCAAACGGAAGCCGTTCGGGAAAAACCCGAGCCAACTGTTGCCGCAAATTCTCGTACTGATAGTCGCCCCAAAAGTCGTCGACCATCAAAAAACCACCATTCAAACAATAACGCCGCAACGCTTTCACTTCTGCCTCACTGAAGTAAAGAGCACCGGGTTCAATGATGTAAATGAATGGATAATCAAAAAGCCGATCATCGGTAAGCTCAAGAACAATCGGCTCAGGATCAACCTTGAGGGATGTGAGTTGTTGTAAACGCAAAGAAAAATTGAGATCACTGTCTCGATAATCTGTACGCCACCCACCCCCGCCACGACCGCGTCCCCGAACAGATTCGTACTTAATTCGTACAAATGTGAAAACATCTCGTTTGAAATCTTGATCGATGCCCCAGTCCGGCACGCCATTGCGCCCCGTTTCAATGCCGCCATTCTGCCACCATCGCCCTCCGCGCTGCGCAACAGCCATTGAGGTCATCAGTACAACGACGATGCCGAATCCACTCCACCAACCAGATCGTATTTTCATCAAGGACATGGCATTCATTTCGATTTCCCTTCGTAAGCATCGGGTTCAATGGAAAGTTTTCCAGAGCCTTGCTGTGCATCGCTTTTCCGCGCACTGCCTTGCTGAATATCATCTCCCTGAGCACTCTGATCATCCGAGCTTCCGACCGCCTCGGTCACAGCGTTCACCCGTTCTTCAGCCGTTTGCTCCTTACTCACTCCAGCCTCGGCCTGATTGACTGCTGCGTTATTGATCGAGACTTCCTTTAGCTTGCTCGACGGTATTGTCTCTTGATCGCTGTCTGGGGATTTATTTTTTTTGTTTACTTCAAGCAGCAACTCGTGCGCTTCCCGGTATCGTGGCGCTTCCAGCAGCGCACGCAGCGCGTGATGCTGCGACTCCTCAAATGCCCCCATGCCCATCAGAGCACGAGCCATCCGGAAGTCGATGGAGGCTGGATCCACGGGGTCCATCCGAGCGAGCGCTCGCAATGCCCCCACTGCCTCGGCGAATGCACCCTGCTGTTCCGCAGCTTCTGCTAACGCTGCTTGCCCCTCAGGTAACATCGGGTTAATGGCGATCACATTAGCCGCATATTGCTGCACGGCGTCCCACTTTTCATCTCCCATGGAGAGATCAATCAATCGTCGCAATGAAGGCAAGGCATCACTTGAATGGGCAACCGTCTCCGCCAACACGATGCGTTCGGCCTCAGTATCACCGAGCTTTCTGTAAACCTGTCCTAAAAGTTCTAGCGGTCCCCCTCGTTCTCCCGTCAATGTTTCGAGATCCCTTAGTCTTTCAAGCGCTTGCTTGGCTTCTTGAAGTTGCCCGGCAACGAAATACGCCTCTGCAGTCGCTCGCAGCCCCCAATAGCTATCAGGATGCTCTTGAAGCCAAGCTTCCCAATCACTTAACCGTGGTTCCTCTGGCATTCCATCACGCGACCAGTCCGCCTTCACACCGAATTCGGAAGCATGCTGACGAGCAAACTTCAAAAACTCAGTATCAAGTTTCTGCAGTGATCCGATGTTACGGGCCATCGCATCATTGATAATCAGCCCATTACCAAGATCATTCAAAATTCCCTTGATCGAATCCAGCCCGTGTTGTTGGATGAGGAATTCAATGACGAGCGATGACTGATAGTATGCGAATTGAAGATGCACTGGGGTGGGTGGGTTCAGAAAAGCACTGCTCAACTGCGTGACCGGTGTCAAGGAATCCTCCAGCAACATTTCGCGGTACACAGGCGACATGGACTCACCCCACGCCCCACTCCGCTGTCTCTCTTCGTAGACAGAAATACCCTCACTCAGCCAACGCGGCATCCGATTTTTAGTCTTCTCCAATGTCACGACATGACAGAACTCGTGCCATAAGACACTTTGCCAATTCGCTGGACGCTCACCCTGCGACGCAGGACTGTTGGCCGTAATAACTCTTCCAAAGCAGACCCCCAGAAATCCTGCTCCACCTGGCAGGCCAAATGTTCTAATTGCAAAATCTTTCTGTTCCGGAAAAATCTCGACGACAATCGGCTCACTCGGTTTCACATCATACTTCTGGCAAAGCACTTGCTTGGCTTCGGTGAGCAACTCGAGCACAGCAGGTCCATAAATCGACGCTTCCATCGAATCCATACGAACCTCGATACCATCCGCCTTGAGAACACTGAATCCCTTGATACGCTCCCGCAGCGTCAGCAGGTTGCTGGCAACAACATTGTACTCATCCTGCTCAGCAGCAAGTCGTGCGACCTCCCACCCGACATCCTCATTCCCAAGACGCAGTAAATCCTGTGCCAACTGGAACCGTGCTTCGGCATACTTGGGATCCAGTTCAAGTGCTTTCCTCTGATACGCGGCTCCTTCTTCAAAACGGTACTTTTGTGATAATTTTTTTCCGATCAAATGATCCACCGACGGATTATCAGCCCATGTACTGAGCCCTGCTGCTCGTAACAAAGTCTCACGCTCGAATTGCCCTTTCAAATGTGCGAGCACGGCCATCAGAGCCCAAGCATGCTGCTGATGCACATTGATCGATAAAACTCGTCGCAGCAATTCCTCCGCTTCGGTGTACAGTTCGCGATCAATGGCAGCATCTGCCTGATAAATAAGACTCGGCAAGTGCTGGGGATTCATCCCGAGTGCGGCTCTGATCGCGTTGTTTGCTTTTTCCGGATCGCTCGACTCCCACGCCCGCGCCGAAAGATAAGCAATACGTGGATCTGCTTCTTCAAAACGCTGAGCAGCGGCTAAAGTATCGGCCGCTACCTTGTAGTCACCTTTCTGAAGTGCCAGCTCTGCCGTCGCGATGTACGCCTCTACATGTTCGGGGTCCGCATCAAGAACCCGATCATAAAATGCTTCCAAGATCTTTCGAGCGTCTTCACCTTGCATCGCAAAGAAGCGTCCTGCCGCGACCAAATTGTCACGACTCGCGTATCGGGACGGAGAGGACTGCAACAGCAGCATGATTTGATTTTTCGTATCAGTCGCTTGTTGAGGCATCGACGCATCACGAAACGCCTGCAAGCCCTGCATTCGGAGCGTCAGACTGGTCGGGTACCTGCTTATCGCATCCTCGTAAGTCTTGGTTGCCTCCGTGTGCTTACCCTGAACCACTTGGCAGTCAATCAACAAGCGTGGCCAACGCTCATTCCAAATGCCCGCCTCCACCTGCTTCGCCGCAAACTGTTCGGCCTCGGCATAGTTCCCCGATCGGTAAAGCACGCGTGCGTCATCAAGGTCCGACGCGTCTGCAGGAATCCACGCGTAAGTCGCTAAACCTAACAGAAAAACAAACCTGTTCATCGTATTTTCTCGTCCTGAACACAACCGGGCTTCGCAGCGTGAAAACGCCTCCAAACGCGTTGACCACGCGGCTTATAGTCTAGCGTTTCGCACACCGTCGCGGGAAAACTGCTTACTGATCGATACGAGATTCTCGAGTCCGTGCCAAAGATCGCTTGTCGCAATAAATATTGGAAACCGACCGACAATAGGCCCCGGGCCAAGCATTCGGATCAGAAATCCTCGAAACCAGCAATACTCTCCCCGTGAACAGGTCAAGCGAAATGTTCTGCGGGCAAGCAAAACCAAGTACCTCCGAAGCCACCTTTTTTGCAAGCCGCCGGATACTTCACGCGTCGGAAGAAGCTGGCCGCGGAAACCCAATAGCCCAATGGGTTTGGTCTTTCTGGCGGTCACCCCCGCCAACTCCACTCAGGAGCAGACGAATCGAGTACGATTTAGCGAACTCAAAATGGGTTCGCTGCTGTTGCCAGCCTTCGACGGCATTCTTGAAATTGAGCCCAATTTGACACCCAACCAATTTCGAAATACTACCGTGGCTGCTCAATCAGCCGCACAGCACAAGGTTAAGCCCCGTGAACTCTCTCCCCTGCCCGGTCCCACGCATGTTGCAACAAAAATCTTACAATGTCTCATCTTCTTCCATGCCATCATTGATTAATTGGGCATCAAGATGGACACTTTTACTTTTATTCGCTAGCGGAGGCTTAATCCTCAACAGGGGGTCAGGCGTTGCCGCAGAACCTTCCCCAGATTCGGAACAACGGCTTCGTGTCGGCGTCATTGGACTCGATACCTCGCACGTACTCGCGTTCACCAAAGCGTTCCAACAAGCAAAGCCTGATGATCCAGATCTATCAGGATTCGATGTAGTGGCTGCCTATCCATTCGGCAGTGCGGATATCGAATCCAGCGCCAGTCGGATACCGAAATACACTGAAGACATGAAAGCGTTGGGCGTCGAGATCGTGGAATCCATCGATCAATTACTGCCCAAGGTCGACTGCGTGCTGCTGGAAACGAACGACGGTCGGTTGCACTTGGAGCAAGCACTGCAAGTGTTTCGCGTGGGAAAGCCAGTTTTCATCGACAAACCTACAGGTTCAAACCTTGCAGAAGTAGTCGCAATTTATCGAGCTGCCGCACACTACAACGCACCCATGTTTTCAAGTTCATCGCTTCGGTACAGCGACGGTGCCCAAGCGATTCGCGGTGGAAAGGTGGGACGCGTTCTTGGATGCACGACCTACAGCCCTTGCTCGCTGGAACCAACTCATGTCGATCTTTTCTGGTACGGAATCCACGGAGTAGAAAGTCTCTACACCTGCATGGGCACAGGGTGTCAAACGGTGACCCACAACTCAACCCAAGACTTCGAACTAGCGGTTGGAACTTGGAGTGACGGACGAATAGGTACTTTTCGGGGCATTCGCGCGGGCACCAAGGGTTATGGGGGACTCGCCTTCGGTGACAAAGGTATCACTGAGATTGGGCCGTACGGTGGCTATCGTCCCTTGGTCGTTCAGATCGCAAAGTTCTTTCGAACTTCGAAGCCCCCTATTGCAGCAGAAGAAACAATCGAGTTGTATGCATTCATGCAGGCTGCAGCCAAAAGCAAACGACAAGGTGGCACACCGGTAGCAATGGCGGAAGTCATGCGAGAAGCGAATCAAGCTGCAGATCATCTTTTGGGTAACGAGTTAAAACAAAAATGAACAATGCAACACTGAGGCGACTCTATGCTCAACTGGTTTTCTACCCAACCTTGGTGTGGAATGCACTGCTGGGTCGTGTTCTGTCTGTTCGCCAATGGTGGAATCATGTTGACGAACATGTGATCGTTGGTGCGTATCCATTTGCCCGTGATGTTCCAGCCATGCACAAAGCGGGTGTGAAAGCCGTCGTCAATACATGCGAAGAATACGCCGGGCCAATCGAGCAGTACTCAAAGTACGAAATCGAGCAATTACGCATTCCAACGACAGATTTCACACATCCAAAATTGCACGACGTGCAAAAGGCTGTCGAATTCGTTGAAAAACATGTTGCCAACCAACGTACGGTTTATATCCATTGCAAAGCAGGACGAGCACGCAGCGCGACGATCGCGTTGTGTTGGCTGATGAAGCATCGCGGTATGTCAATGCAGCAGGCCCAGGAGGCACTACTCAAAGCAAGGCCTCACATTAATCCTAGGTTGACGCAACGCCCCGTCGTTCATCACTTTGCGGAGGCAAATGGCTTGTCGTGATCACGTAGGTGCGACGCAGTATCACGTAGGTGCGACGCAGTGCAGTGGAAATCCACGACCCGACCGAGACAACAGATTCACCATCGCAGATCTCTTCCTCGGATTCTAACATGGCACGAGCACTCGCTTGCCGTCCCACTCGACCAGCGGTCAAAGTCTCCACCGCGCGGCTACCATAGGATGACTTGATCGTTGCATTAAAGAGACGCGCCGTTTCGGAAAATCAACATCGAAGTCAACAGAGGCACCAGTTTGAATAAACGGGACCTGCAACTGAGTGCCCTCTTGGCACACAAACCGTTGCCGAGCAATCACTTGCGCGCGCGCGCCTGAAACCGAGCCTGTATTTGGCACGAATCCTGCTACGTGGGGTGTACAAACAAATCCTAACCTTCCAATGCTCACTTCAAGCTATGCATAGTGTTCTTCTAGTCGACCTTGCTGCCGTGGTCTCGGAGCACGGTCCCGCGATTCTTTATGGCCGCGATACGCTGTCCCCTGAAGCTTTGACAAAATATTGGGCTGCAACCCACGACCGTTTCAGTCTTTGGCATCAAGCGATGGCTCGTTACCGTCGTGCGGAACAGACAGATTCCCGAACCGAGATGGACGCTTGGTGGTCCGACCATATGCCCCTGATGGAGGAAATTCTAGTCTCAGAAATGCTAACAAGGGTGATTGCTGCCCTGGGCGCGGGAATGGATGCAAGCTCCGAAGACGAAGAAGTTTCACCCGTAACGCATGCGATCTTGTTGAACCACCTAGAAGCCAGTAATCGCGTCCACCAAATCATTCTGAAAGCCCGTGGCCCACTTTCAATCAAAGCCGGGCAACTGAACCGTATTCGCCAAGGTATCGAGAGTTGGACAGATGTTTTGATTGGACGCATGTCGATACGAAATGCTGCGCCATTCCAATATGCCATCGATCGCGAAAGAGCGACCGAATACGCGGACGAGGCCTCACTACAAGGCCACGGGGTTCTGCGTAAAACATCGAACGCTCTTATGAACATTTCGATGCACAACATGATTTCTCAACGCATGTCATCAAAGCCTGCACTCCCTGCAGCGAACCGCGAGGTTTCCCGAAGTGTCATGTTGATGTTGCGGCCGGAACTGTTCGATAGCGTCGGCACTTTGAAATCCCTCTGGATGCATCGCCTCGAGAACTCAGTGGCACAAACAGATAGAATGCTGGATGAACTTACCTCAGCTGACATTCATGAGGCAGAGACATCAGATAGTCTCGAATTGACTGGCGGCTCCTATTTTGAGCGTTGGTGCAGTTAAGCTGAACCAGGCATAGGCATAAGGTCAACAAGATGTGGCGTCATGTCACTTGGTACCGCATTCTGGCCGAAAAACAAAAATTGGAACCCCAACATCAAACGCAATGGTAAGTTGCACCTAGCAGCCGGCAGCTAAACGATGTGAAAAACAGGCAATCTGGAGTGTACCGAACACCAGCCCCGTACCACATCAGCCCCGTACCACACCAGCCCCGTACCACACCAGCCCCGTACCACACCAGCCCCGTACCGACCAAGCGTTTGATCACCACGCGGCTGATTAGGACTCGGTAGCCGGTTCGATAGCTTCTTCGATGGCTCGATGATATTCGGCATCGGTCAAATCAAAGAGTTCCTGCATCCTCGCCAGAATCCCAAGCTGTAACTCTCCCAAGGGGCCGTCTGCGGCAGCCGCCAAGAACATCGCCTGCAGCGCACGTACACGCTGTTTCTGATTCCAAGCTCTGGACACTGTCAGTACATAATTCGCTGGTTCAATTCGATGCTGTTGAGCGCTGGAGCAAACCTGCCCCAACTCTTCACGGTCGACCGGACGTTTCATCAGCTGCGAAGCGATCGTCTGCAGGCACTTAATCTCATTCTCAGTGATCTGATTGTCGGCTAGCACCACTAGTACAGCGGACCTCACGGCTTCTCTACAGAACTGTTCCTCTGCGACCTCAGAAGGGTGCAAATGATCCAGTTCAAGCACAGATGGGTCCCAATTCGCTTTGCAGTGATCGCACTGGACGAAGAACTCATGATTACCGACAGGGATCATAGGAATAAAATAGATCGTCAGCCATGCTCTTGTTGCCCTTAGTCGGAAGCCCTGTGAAACTCCGCACGCGGGACAAAGAAAGTTGCCCTCGTCACGAGTACGGGTCAGGTTGACAGTTCCAATAAAAATCATAGATCTCGCAATCAATGATGAAGGTCGAGCAAATCTTAAGCAAATCTTATCAACTGCTTGCAAGCAAGCGAGATGAAATCCAAATCTAGGGGTCGTATCAGTAATTCCTAGAGCCTCCACGTACGGATGCCGATATCCAATAGGGTCCGCTCTTGCGGGCGTTCTTGTCCGCTGCGCTTGAAGGTCCTGCGAAATGCCAGTTCTGCCAGTTACGACCGTTCGAACCAGCTTTCCGCTGAGCAATCAGCGTCTGCTCTTTCAACTCAATGCAGATCAGGTCGCGTTGCAGAAACAATATGACCAACTGAGCACCGGTAAACGTGTGCTTCGCCTGTCAGATGATCCGGCAGCGGCAAGTCGTGCCATCGGTCTACATCGTGGAATTGATCGTGCGACACAAATAAGTCGCAATGCGGCTTCGTCGCTCAACTTTTACCAGTCGACAGACAGCTCATTATCACGCGTCGACAATGCATTGATCGAAGCGAGGGCAGTGGCAACCGAATCGGCCCAGAATGTCATTTCAGAGGACCAAAGAGCTGCATTTGCAGCCACGATTGATGAAACCATCAATACGGTTTTTGCCTCGGGTAATGCAATGTATCGCGATCATCAACTGTTGGGTGGATTTCTCAACTCACGAGATGCTTTCTCTCGTGTTGATGACAAAATTTTGTACAGCGGCGCAGAAGCCATCGCCCGTACCGACCTCGGCGGCGGTGAGACGAGTATCCTCAATCTCAACGCAAATCAAGCCTTAGGAGCATTGGCAGTCTTTCATGAAGGGCAGCAACTCCAAGCGGGTGTGAACGCAGAGACACGCTTGGTCGACATGAGATACGGCGACGGAATCACCCCCGGCCTGATACGCGTTTCCGGTGGTGGAGATTGGTACGACTTGGACCTTAGCGCAGCGACCACCATGGGGGATGTGGTGACGTTGATATCAGGTACCCTTGTCGATGGAAGAACTCTTGCCGCCTCTTTGACGGCGGATGGAATTCGCGTCGAATACGTCGACGGTCTCGCTGGCACCTTGGCCCTGGCCGATGCCGAGGGTTCCGAAATGGCGGATCAGCTGGCGATTCTTAACCGCTCTGGCATGAATCCACCACCGCTGATCGGTTCCGGCATCGCACCTGCCGTGACGGGGCAAACTTCGATTTCCGACTTGAATGGCGGGGACGGAATCGATCTCTCCGATGGACTCCAAATCATCCAGGATGGCGAAATCTTCGTCGTCGACCTTACGGCTGCTAAAACCGTCTCCGACGCCCTGATTGCTATCAACCGGAGCGGGGCTGACATACGAGCCGAGCTAAAAGGTAACGAAGGCCGAATCCAGCTCCGTTCACTGAAAAGTGGATCTGATTATTCCGTGGGCGAAAATGGTGGGGATGCGGCGACCCTGCTCGGAATCCGCACAGCTACTGAACAAACGCTGTTGTCGGACCTCGGAAGCGGGCAAGGCATCGCCTTGAATCCTGACTCGCCAGAAATATCGATCCTCCGCCCGGACGGTGTGCAATTGGATCTGAATCTTGAGGGGGCCACGACGATTGGCGACGTGATCAGCTTGATCCGGAATCATCCTTCGAATCAAGATACGTCTCGCGTGTTGGTAGACTTGAATGAGTACGGTAATGGTCTCCAACTGACGGCTCCTCCTAGTGCAGGATCATTAGCAATTCGCAGAGTAGGAAGCAGTAATGCCGGTCTGCGTTTGGGATGGATTGGAGAAGACGGGGCTGACAACGTGGGGTCTGTGATTGGCCCAGTGGACACGATCATTGGTAGCGACTTCCACACGCGTGATGCAGGTGGCACGCTTGACACCCTTCTGCGACTACGCACGGCCGTTAAATCAGGCGATATTCCGGAGATCGCCCGCCTTCAAGCGACATTAGACCTCGACTTAGACCGGGGCAGCCGTGCTCGAGGGCGTGTGGGTGTCTGGAGTCGCAACGCACAGCAACTCTCGGATGTTGCCGAAAGTCGCTTAATTTCGATGAAGAGTCAACTTAGCGATGAAATTGATGCTGATCTGGCGACGGTGGTCAGCGATATGAGTCAAAGACAACTGGCACTTGAGGCGTCGATGCGTCTGATTGGTAAAACATCGCAAATGACAGTCCTAAATTTCCTGTAGCAAATTTGTCGATTCTGACGCTCATTGCGCCGATACCGAAAATGAGGATTGTTTTCTCGGCCGGTGTCGCTGCTGTTTCGAGAAATTAAAAGAACCCTGTAAATCTCGGTGGTACATGCCATGCGAATCGACACGCAACGTTTTGGCACTTTGGAACTCAACCCGGACCAGCTCTTTCTATTTCCCCAAGGTCTGATTGGGATGGAAAGTCTTCGGCAATGGGCACTCTTACCAGATCCGGACAATCCGGCGGTTGCATGGCTACAGAGCGCTTCACGAGGTGACCGAGCGCTGGGGCTCATCAGTCCCCGTGCCTTTTTTAACGATTACCGGGTTCATGTCAGTCGTCGGGATCTATCTTGCCTGCATATGCAGCCTGACGCTGAACTGTACATTTTGACCACCGTAGCCGGTCATGTCGGACGTCTGACCACAAACCTCCGCTCGCCTCTGTTGCTAAATCTGAATCGCAGACTCGGCTGCCAAGTCATCACCGGCGATGAGCAACCCATTCAAAAAGCAATTCCGATGACATCTGCATCGCACCAAGTCTCCGTGGCCGAGGCTGCACGCCAAGCTGCCTAGTCCACACGGTAGTCTTAAACCCAACGTGGCGAATCCGCACGACCGGTACGTACGGACCTTCTGAGACTCTATCTCAACTCCGACCGTAACACGGCCGATTTCTACTTCTGACGACGACTTTCTGCCGCTAGGACAGCGGATTCCGGAGGTGGTCGGTCTGTTTCCACCAACCAACCTCCTCAAGTGCACCACACGAGGAACCAATGTTAGTCCTTTCACGACACCGCGACGAAAGCATCATGATCGGCGATGATGTCGTGGTCACCATCGTTGACATCCGCGGCGACAAGGTTCGCCTCGGTATCGAAGCGCCACAGTCGATTCCGGTGCACAGGCAAGAGGTCTATGACGCCATTCAGCGGGAAAATCGCCGCGCAACGCAAACCGGTTCCGGCGCTACCAAAGACATTGATCCACCGGCACACGACTGATCCAGTTGGACTGATACCAGAGACACAAATACTCGGAACTGCTAACGGATGAGCATCCAGAGCTGTCAAATTACCAGGATCGACTGCCGTACTTTGGATGCGTCATTCGGCTGGGACCGAGTCATGGGGCAACTTATCAACCATTTTTCGTGGCAGAATCTCCCCCAAAACTCTCCATTGAGTGGAATCCACCGGGATGACTTGCTTCGCTGCGATCTGGCACGGCCCACAGCAACCTTGCTGGAAAGTCTCGGAACGCCCCCGGCAAGCAAGTCGGGCCTCCTTGCAAACGACAAAGAAGGAATGCCGCAGGAGCGGCAGCGCAGGGTAGCGGCTAGCGAAGCAGCTCATTTGTGGCAAACAATATCGGTTGGTTCCTGCATACCTTCAGACAGCAACTTACCTGTAATCGGAACGTTACCCGATCATTTTGCAGAATCCGTCCGATTGGCACGGAACTCGCAACACTCTGCCCGGCAAGCGTCCGAAAGGCAATTGAGGGCTACTTGGATGTTGCAAGATGCAGCAGTTGTTGCAAATTGCAACACCTACAATCGGAATCAACCGGTTAGGGAGCTTAGGAAAGGCTTGTTTTTTCGTGGCAGACGCCGCGGAGCGGGAATAGACTCTACGTCAGAGTCGTTTCGTACTGCTTTTCAAACGATTTACGACTGGACTGGTATTCAAACGGCAGAAAACTGTCGCATGCATGCCATTCAGATCTCGGATAACCCGAGGCACGCACCGAGCGTTCAATGCTAAAAGCGGAGATATTTCAAATGGGATTGCGACACGTCGCACGCACAAATCGCTTCAAAAGCCTTCAGTCTTTTGCCATCTTGACCTGTTTGGTTTCGATGGGAGCGAGCACTGCTTTCGCCACCGATGGGGCAAATGTCCGTATCTCAACCTTCGACGCCGAAACGGGTGAAGGTTATTTTGCGGCATCCGTAAAACCAGTAGCCGACAGCACACTGCAGCAGGCCAGTGAATCCCAACCCGCTGACGTGGTGGTGATCGTTGACACCTCTGCTAGCCAGGTTGGACAGTTCCGCACGGGTTCTCTGGAAGCACTTGAGGCGATCGTCGACTCGCTGCGTCCCAGCGACCGCGTTCGCATCTATGCTGCCGATGTCCGTTCAACAGACATGAGCAAAAGCTTTGGTCCGGCGAGCAGCACGAAGCTAGCGATCCAGAGACTGCGAAAGCGTCTTCCTCTGGGTAACACCAACCTCGCATCCGCCATTGGAACAGTCCGAGCGGTTCTGGCAACCGAGCCTCAGAACCGTACAAAATCAATCATCTATATCGGTGATGGATCCTCAATTGACGGTCTCAATAACCCGGTTCGCTTCGGGGCATTGGTGGACGCATTGCGTGCCGATCATATCGCCGTTCACAGCATCGCCATTGGTCCAGCGACTGAACTGGGCATGATGGCAATCCTTGCCAATCACACTGGTGGAACGGTTGGGATCGTCGGCAACACATCCGAGAACATGCCGGCTGCTATCGCAGACCGCGTTGGAAAATCAGCTGTCACATCCCCCATTTGGCTTGACAGTGCAACTTTGCTGGCGGGTATGGAAATGGTTCAATCTGACCGTTTGCCGCCCCTGCGGTTGGATCGTGATTCAATTCTGATGGGCAGTTTTGCAGGTCACCTGTCAGAAGGTTCACTCGAACTCTCTGGACAGACAACTGCTTCGAAAGTGAGAATCGTCGCTGATGCGAATGTTTCCGAGAGTAATGATTTCTTTGGCTTCCTTCCGGGGCTTGTGAAGCGGGCACGGTACAACGATGGCTTGATGCTGCCGACCGCGGGCACTCCCCTGTTGGAAGAAACCGCTCGTGTTTTGGCGATGCACTCTGATTCTCTGGTGCAAGCTGGCCAACTGGCACTGCAGCAGGGCAACAAGAAAGGTGCGAAAGTCGTCGCACAGCGTGCTTTGGAAGCAGACCCCACCAATCCTCAGGCACAAAGCCTCGAGCGAATCAGCGCCAATCGTTTGGTCGTACAGAACCCACAAGGTTCCTTGGACGACATTTTCGGTGCTGCTACTCCTGCTGATGATCCAAAGGATGGAGACGCCAAGACGGATGATCCGTTTGCAACCGACAATACGGATCCATTCACTGACGACTCCGCCGCAGCCAAGCCAGCGACTCCCGCTCCAGCAGGCGATGACCCGTTCAGTGATCCACCGGCGTCTTCGGAACCTGGTGACGAGAATGTAAATCCTTTTGGTGGAACTGCAACAAAACCGGCTGCTCCTGCCGACACCGATAAGCCAAATGCACCGGCCGATGCAGGTGACAATCCATTCGGTGGGGACCCAGCTCCCGCGACACCGGATGCTGCTCCAGCAAAACCTGCTCCCCCAGCCCCCGCTGCTGGTGGAGGCAACAACATATTCGCCGATGACAATCCGTTTGGAGGAGGTGCTGCAGCCAAGCCTGCGACCCCTACTCCCGAGCCATCCACACCCGCTCCGGCCCCCGCGCTGGACAGCGGCTCGCTGTTTGGCGACATGCCAGCTGGTGATGATGAGTTAAAAGAAGAAACAGGCGATTTGCTCAATCGTGTTCGTGCCGAACGGGCTGCAGCCGAGGGTCGGCTTCGTGCTGAAGTCCGAGCCAAGCTGAGGGAAGCCAACCGAAGGCTGCGAACTGACCCCATTGGCGTCGCCGGTGCATTGAAGTCGTTATTGGCCAACATCGAAGCTGCTCCGGACATCAATCCTGAAGTTCGCGTCGAGCTTGCTTCGCAAGTGCGTGCTTCGATCGAAGTAGCCAGTCGATTAGAAGCTGGCTACATGGAAGGTCAGCGAAATCTTGAACAAATCAAACAGGGAGCTACAGCTCAAGAGCAATTGTTAGCCGCAACGTTCCGTCGCGAAGACGAACTCAAAGTTCTCTCACAGCAGATGAATGCTTTGATCGCTGAAGGACGTTATGAAGAAGCAGACGGCGAAGTAACACTCGAATTCGCGAAGATAGCTGGTGATTCGATCATTCGCGACTCAGCTTCAGGACGCCACTTTACTGAGTTTCCTTTGAGCCTACAGACCTACGCACGAGCAAACCGCTATCGTGAAATGCGTTGGCGTAACTTTGTCGATGCGTTCTCGCTTGTGATGAAGGCGAACATTCCTTTCGTGGATGATCCACCAGTTCAGTTCCCGGATTCAGACTGGTGGCAGCGAATGAGCCGACGTCGTCTCGAGAAATACGGAGCGATTGAGCTTGTAGGTGACAATGAAACTGAGCGTCGGATCCAAAGCGCACTTGCTGACGAGACATCTCAAAGCTTCATCGAGTTGCCACTGAGTGAAGCGATCACGCAGATTTCTGAAGCACACGATATCCCTATCGTGATTGACAATCAGGCACTGGAGGACATTGGCCTCTCAGCTGAGGAGCCAGTCACGATCACACTGAAGAACGTTACCTTACGATCATTCCTCCGAATCATGTTGCGTGACCTCGACTTGACGTATGTCATTAAAGATGAGGTGATGCAAATCACTAGCCAAGAGGCTGCTGAAGAAAATCTTGTGACCAAGGTCTATCCAGTTGGCGACCTGGTCGTTCCCATCATGCAACTCGGCGGCGGCATGGGCGGCGGCATGGGCGGCGGCATGGGTGGCGGCATGGGCGGCGGCATGGGCGGCG
>NZGD01000036.1 GCA_002690925.1 Rhodopirellula sp. | reverse complement strand
TTTCCCTTGCCTGGCTTTACAAATTGCATCTCGGTCATCAGGTAGGGTTCACCATCAATTTCTACCTTGAGTCCTTTTCGGAAGTCGCTTGTGTTATAAGTAGCCATATAAAAGATGGCTCCGTCGTACGAGTCAGTGAAGTAGAACGAGAGGGATGATCGTTGAATCGAGCGATGCGGAACGGGTCGACCAACCAATCCGGCAAGATTCTAGCGACAAGCGACGAGTTTGTCCCGACCGCTTTTCATCATCCTGATGAACTGCCCGCCTTGCCGTTGAATGAATCTGAGCCAGTTCATTGGCAAGAAGCGATGAAACTCGCGATTCGCTCGAGCCAACAGCTCAGAAAAGCAGTCGGTTTGCCGCCAGATTCCGCTGAAGTATTGGGTGCAGAAGGCAAATTAACGGGTGAACGGAACTTTCCAACGTTTGCCCCACTTGAATTCGTGGCTCGCATTGAGCCGAAAAATCCGGATGACCCTCTGCTAAGACAGGTTCTTCCAGTGACCCAAGAAGAGGTCGAGCAAGTAGGCTTTGGCTCCGATCCCGTGGGCGATTTGAATGCGCTGGCATCACCTGGTGTCCTGCACAAGTACGAGGGCCGAGCGCTGATTCTGACGACTTCTGCCTGTGGAATTCACTGCCGCTACTGTTTTCGGCGCGAATTTCCTTATCAGCAAACCGGATCCCGCAAGGATGACTGGCTACCCTCGATCGAATTTCTGCGGCATCGCCCGGACATTGACGAGGTAATCCTCAGCGGAGGTGACCCACTAACGACCACCGACGAAAAACTGGATCAATTGATCACGGCACTTGAGGCCATTCCACACCTGAAGCGACTACGTCTCCACTCGCGGATGCCCATTGTGATTCCTCAGCGAATCACCGGAGACCTCGTAAAACGCTTATCCTCAAGCCGGCTGTCCGTCTGGATGGTCATTCATGCCAATCACCCACAAGAACTTTCCGAGGGCGTCTTGTCACGAACAGCTCAGCTGATCGACGCCGGTATCCCTGTCTTAAATCAAGCAGTTTTACTGCGTGGCGTTAACGATCAAACCGAAATTCTGACGGAACTTTGCCGTCGCCTCATCAATCATCGAATTCAGCCATACTACTTGCACCAGCTGGATCGCGTACGTGGGGCCACTCACTTTGAAGTCCCAGTCGAGACCGGCCTCAAAATGATCGAAGCCCTTAGAACGGTTTTACCTGGCTATGCAGTACCACAATATGTGCATGAAGAAGCCGGCGAAAAATCGAAGACTCCCATTTTGGACAACCACCGCGAAATCAACTCCTAGTCGAACGGCAATCCAATGTACGTATTTGAGAATCCCGTGCTGCAGCGCGAGTTGCTGGTCAACCTACGGACGAATCGTGCATTCGTTTTGCTGGCGGCTTATCAGCTACTGCTGTCCGGCGTTGTTCTGCTTGCTTGGCCATCCGACACCGTACTGGATCTGACAACCAATCCACAGTCAGCCAAACAATTGGTTGACCTGTTCTTTCTTGGCCAATACGTCATTGCATCATTGATGGCACCCAGCTTTGCTGCAGGTGCCATCACTGGTGAAAAAGAACGGCTGACTTATGAAATGCTCTTGGCAAGTCCACTACGGCCTGGAGCAATCGTACTTGGAAAAATGGTAGCCTCATTAACCCATCTGGGAATGTTGATCATGGCATCCCTGCCGATCATTGTTCTCTGCCTGCCGCTGGGTGGTGTGAGTGTTTACGAAGTATTAGCGGCCTACATCGGACTGATTGTGTCGGTGATTCTGTTTGGTGCCATTGGCGTTTTCTGCAGTAGTTATTTTTCGCGCACCAGCAGCTCTCTTGTTGTCAGCTATCTGGTCATATTGCCGATGGTGATCGGGGCGGTCACTGCTTGGACAGCATTGACCAATGCTGGTGAATTAAGATTGCAGATTGCTTTTCTGGTATTCCCTGCCATCGCTTTAACAGCAACCATCCTGATGTGCTCAGCTGCAGCGGGTCGGATGCTGTATCCACCTGATGTTGGAAGTGAGGGAAAAGAGGTCATCGATCTGGAGAAAGAAGCGGAAGAAGCTGTCGGCCTTGTAATTCAGCCTGATCAGTTTCCGGATCGACTATTTGCTCCACCGAAGAAACGCCAGCTCATGCCAGACGGAACCAACCCGGTTTATGACAAAGAAATTCACAGCGAAATTTTCAGCCAAGGCACATTGATGCTACGTCTGGTCATCCAGATCAGCATGCTGTTGGCTATCCCGCTGATGGGTATTTTTCTGTTTTGGCAGATTGAAAAATGTGCGTGGTTCTCTGTTTACGTTGTGGTTTTTAGCATGCTGGTTGGCCCCGTATTTTTGGCCGGAAGCATGACAAGCGAACGAGAGCGTCAAACTCTGGACCTGCTACTGACAACCACATTAACGCCCTGGCAAATCCTGTGGGGAAAATTCGTCGTCGGATTCCGCATTTCCGCTGTACTCACATCATTTTTGCTTTGGCCACTCCTGCTTGGTACCGCCTTGAATATGACCTTTTGGAGTAACTGGCAAGCAGTCATTGCAATGTTCGCAGTCGTCGTGCTGGTGTGCTTGGTGAACGCAACCGTGGCTTTGACCAGTTCGCTTTTCAATGAAAAAACGTCGATCGCACTGCTAACGACCTATACAATCCTGCTATTGCTTTATGTGGGTCCACCCGCTGCAGTGGCTGTGATGCAAATCTTGAATTTTAGTCCTGAAAGCATAGCCGCCGTGCAATGGACTGGAATCTCTAGTCCATTCTCAGCTTTATTTGCCATTCCTTTGGACGAGTTCCTTAAGCGGACGTTTGATGAAAAACCAGCAAACGTTGGCAACCTGAAACTTTTCTTTGGTTATATCATTTTCAGTCTGCTGATCGTGGCACTCGCCACTGTAGCCATGCTAACGCGTCTCAAGGCGCGTCTCGGTTTGTCTGATTGAATCCACTTCAATTTGATTCCATATGAACATTGGAAGCGTTGACCATTGCAATACCTGACAGCCATGCTCCGAAACTCGACAACGCCATGAATCGTGAGCAACTTTCGGCAGACACACCCTACTTGGTTTTACACGAGGCAGAACCAGATGGCACGGGAAACAAAGTCAATACGACCACCGTATTCTTGACAGCATCGCAGTGCCCCATTGGTTGCAATATGTGCGATCTGCATCTGAACACGCTTTCTGAAGCAACACCGCCAGGTGCAATCGCACGACAAATTGATGGTGCAATCAAAGATTCCGAGGCTAAGTGGCTGAAACTTTACAACAGTGGCAACTTCTTTGACCCAAGAAGTATCCCACCAGACGATTACCCTGAAATCGCCGCGCGATGCAATCGTTTTGATCGCGTGATCGTAGAAAACCATCCACGATTTGGTAAAAACAGACTGCAGTCATTCCTAAAACTCATCACCTGCAGATTCGAAATCGCAGTTGGACTGGAAACAGTTCAACCACGCTGGCTTGACCGCCTCGAAAAACAGATGACGCGAGATAGCTTTGGCCACTACGCCAGTGAGATAACTCGTTTAGGTGTCGACCTACGCGTGTTTCTAATCCTTGGCGTTCCTGGGATCGATGTGGTTGAATCTATTCGCTGGACACGGTTATCTCTACGTCACGCGATTGCCTGCGGAGCAAGACACGTCAGCATAATCCCAGCTCGCAGCGGTCACGGTTGGTCCGGCAGGGCCGAGCAACTGCCAGAGTTTCCCAATGCATTACTGGCTGAAATACACGAAAAGTTGTTGCACGATTCTGACGGCCGAGCTGTTGTCACCTTGGATTTGTGGGATGTCCCCGTGAATGACGCAGCGTACTCCCGTCTTCAGCAGAGCAATCTGACCCAGCATGCCTGAAGTAGATCCCCGTAAACCTGAGTCCCCATTCAACCTGATCGAATCGATGGAAGCACATGAAAAACAAGGTTGACGTGGCAGTCATCGGAGCAGGATTTGCGGGGTCAATCCTCTCAGCCGCACTAGCAAAATCCGGACTTCGCGTAGCGTTGATCGATAGTACGCACCACCCGCGTTTCGCAATTGGGGAGTCCTCAACACCGCTGGCTGACATGATCCTAAGGCGTTTAGGCAAAAACCACCAACTGCCTTACTTGGAATTACTAGCAACGTGGAGCAGCTGGCAAAGCCAATTTCCTGAGATAGCTTGCGGACGTAAGCGTGGGTTCAGTTACTATCAGCACCAGCGCAATCAAGGTTTCTCCGAACAAACGATGGGGCAAAGCAGTTTGCTTGTTGCAGCCAGTGCCAATGATGATGTCGCCGATACTCATTGGTATCGAGCGGAAGTCGATCAATTCTTATTTCAAAGAGCGGTTGATCTTGGTGTCAAGGAACTGCTCGGTCACAGAGTTGTGCAGATCGAGAAGGAGATGTCAGACACCTTTACTTTGCGATCCGTCTGCACGTCCGGTGAAGCCACTCTGCAAAGTGACTGGATTGTCGACGCTTCGGGTACTGCATCGGTATCAGCGAAACTGTTAGCCGCTACTGACCTCACCCATACCGTTCGCACCAAGACGCGAACCACCTATGGCCACTATCGTGGCGTTGGTTCTTGGTCGCAAAAGCTCAAGGAACTGGGGCATGACGTTGGAAAAAATCCGTTTGACTCAGATGATGCGGCTCAACACCACCTGCTAAAGAGTGGGTGGTTGTGGATGCTACGTTTCAACAATGAAATCACCAGTGTGGGTCGAACCGAGTGGATAGAACCAGAACCTCTCAAACAAACAGGCCACGGCAACAGTCCAAATATTACTAAGCCACAATCACTTCCGCATGATTTACATGACTACCCATCGCTGGCTGCGCTAATGGCAACGGCTTCGTTATGCGGGCCGGCGCAAGGTGTTCGATCGACTGGTCGACTGCAACGATTATTCGCACCATTGCTCAGCCAGCGGCATCTCATGCTACCCACTGCAGCCATGACACTGGACCCGCTACATAGCACCGGCATCGCTCATGCACTGGCAGGCGTCGACAGGCTGCTCGACATAATCCTGTTAAAAAAGGGTGCAACAGAGCAAAGTCAAGCAGTCCAACAATACGAAACCTCATTTTTCCAAGAGAGCCAACTGCTTGATGAACTGGTGAGTACTGCTTACTTGACAATGGAAGATTTTGAACGATTCACCGCAGCATGCATGCTCTATTTTGCTGGCGCAATTTGTTGTGAAGAACGCTACCAGCAGGGACAAAATCCGACTCACCTTTGGAACGCTGACGACCGTCAGTTTGTTGAGTTTGCCAAACAAGCATGTATCGCTTTGCGGCAGCCCAACAACGACTATCAATCCCTCATTTCGGAAGGACTTGCACCATGGAATACAGCAGGTCTGATGGACCCAAAAGTTCAAAATCGGTATGCGTACACAGCAACCAAGTAGAAACAAACATGAAATCAATCATGTCTGCTCGCCCATGAATGGCTGTTCGACTAACGGTAGACTCACACACCTCAGTTTTTCGTGGGTGCATTTTCGCGTTAATGCATGAATGGGCAGAAGTCGCACCAGCCGTGCTTTGCTGTCAAGTAAAAAGGTGCTCTCCCCTGCCGTATCGAAACCGGAACACATATAGGTTTTCGGGCGAAATCACTGCATTGCATGCAATACGAATGGACAACAAATTTGTCTTTCGCCAGATTGTCCTGATCTGCTATGACACAATTCTTGAATCAATTTTGTCGCAAACCTGCGGAATTCACGGATTCGTCATGAAACGAGCAACTGTACTTTCACTGTCTTATTTATTTCTTTGCACTGGCATCATTCAGGCTGACACCCCGAGCCTATTGAAGATGTTCAAACGTGCACCGGCAGTCGAGGCTGACGCTTCCAAGACTTATGAACTGAGCGAAGAAGACGGTCCATGGCTCATATTGGCGACGAACTTTGTGGGCGCTGGCTCAAAAGAACGTGCAGAGCGTCTCGCTTTGGAAATTCGTGACGACCTGAATCTGGCTGCTTACATTTACAAAGAAAAATTCGACTTTACGGGAACGATCGGACGTAATGCGAATACGTCCCGCTCAGTTCGATATGCCAACCGATACCAGTATGATGCGTACGCCGTTCTCGTGGGTGAATATGACTCCGTGTCGCACCCGAACGTGGAAAAGGACTTGGAGAAGATCCGCACAGCCAAGCCCAAGGTTTATGAGAACCCGGATGACTTGGCTGCGGAGACAGACCGCAGCAATCCAGTCACCACCGTCAAAGCGATTACCCATCGATTGCTCAAGGCAGGTGCCAGCAAATCTCGAGGCCCCATGGGCAGCGCGTTTGTCACCCGCAATCCCATGCTACCCGAAGAGTACTTTGCTGCTCCAAAAGTCGACTCGTTTGTACATCAACTGAACGAGGGCACCAAGCACAGCCTGATGAAATGCGACGGGAAGTACACCGTAGTGGTCAAGACGTTTGAAGGACTTGGCAAAATCATAGACATGAAGAAGAAGGATGACATCGAGCCGAGCATGGCACGTTTGGACAAGTTTGCTGCTGATGCAGACAAGATGACTCGCAAGTTACGAGCTCAGGGTGTAGAGGCCTATCAATTTCACGATCGATCTCGATCCTTGGTGACGATTGGAAGTTTTGATACGCTAGGACGCGAGTTACCGGATGGCCGCTTTGAATACGACGCTGAAATTCGAAAAGTGATGAAAGAGTTCAGTGCTTTTAATGTCCGCCCGGAGCTAGCCCAACAGGTACCTGTTGGAAGTAAGGGTGTCGCGAGTAACAACGTGGCCATGATTCCGTTCGATGTCGAGCCGACTCCCATTTCTGTACCCAAACCAACCCGACGCAGCCTCTATGGCGCAACCTTCGGAAATCGTTGATCATGTTTGAACTTGTCCTTGGTACGCATAATGCGAAAAAACTAATCGAACTTCGCTTACTGCTACCACAGGATCAGGTGCAGCTGACAACACTCGCGGAGATTCCAGAATCCATTGATGTTGACGAGACCGGCGACACGTTTCAGGCTAATGCAGCCCTGAAGGCGACAGAGCAGGCAAAACACCTGCGGCGATGGGTTTTAGCAGAAGATAGTGGGCTGACGGTAAACGCTCTCAAAGGTCAGCCGGGAGTCATGTCTGCTCGTTATGCGGGAACACACGGTGACGATGAAGGGAACAACGACAAATTGCTCCGGGAACTCGAAGCGGTTCCTGATGAAAGACGGGACGCACAGTTCAATTGCTACCTTTGTCTGTCCGACCCGGAGGGGCAAGTGCGTCTCGAAGAAAATGGCCGCTGCGGAGGACGAATCGCCCACCAGCGAAGTGGAGACGCCGGCTTCGGGTATGACCCGCTCTTCATTATCCGAGAATACCATCGCACGTTTGGTGAACTCGATCTTGCCGTAAAGCGGGCGATCAGCCACCGATCACGGGCACTTCGCAAGTTTATCCCACGGCTTCTGCGGTTGATCGAACAAGAATCCTGATCAGGATTCAAACCCAAATCGCGACGTGACTCAGAACCAGGATGCGGGTTTATCAAAACCCCAACTGGCCGCTAACGCATCAGCTGCTTCCTCTGGATCAGCGAATTGATTCCATGATCCATTACGAAGGTATGCGTGCGCCAATTCATGAGCGATCACATACAGCCCGAATGCCAATGAACAACTAGCCAAGCGTTTCTTGAGAACAACACAGCGACTGACCGAACCATCGGGGGCAGGGAAAGCAAGTAACGTTTCGCAGGAACTTTTCCGTGTCAATGGACGAATGCAGAAACGTGGATCTTCCGTAAAGTCACGCTGAACCTCGGAAGGCAAAGCTGAAAGCACCCGGTAAACCCGTGTCCGCAGCGGATCAGTTCCTTCAAAGGCAACCAATAGCGAATCCAATGCACCGTGGTCGTCACTCATGTCTCTTCGGTAGAACTAAAGTTTGGAATTTCCTCCTTGCCCCCAACTACGTCCCGCGGTACCGCACTCATGGTATGCCTGTGTCTCATTTGAAGAAACGAACGCCCCCACAAAGCGACAAAGACCAAGCAAAGGAGTGACATCACCGCGATCACAGCCAGACCATGCATGTTCACTAAATTTCCGGTCGCCAAGCGAAGACCTCGCGTCACACACCACAACAAGCCACTGAAACCACCCAAACCAGTGACACTTGCTGCAACCTGCATGGAGATTTTCCTACGATGTGGGTTCAAGGCAACCACACCGCAGAACAGCAACGGTATTCCAAACATCATGGGAATGAACTGCTCAGGGATTTTATCCGGATCCCAAACCATGGCGGCATAGGTCGAACCACACAGCAACAATCCGAAGACGATTCCAACTCTTGCCATGGAGGAGTTCTTCTCAGGAAATGGTTCTTGGCTACAACGGCCAGCACGATGCTACCGAAACATAAAGCAGTTTGTAACCGAGAGGTTAACTTGCCGACTGTCCGACCGCGAGGGGGAAGCCGTCGAACGACCTGCTGCGATTCAGCCCGGTCGTTCTTCACTTTGCTGATCTTCAATCAGCCCTCATTCCTGCATTTTCAGAACGGGCAACCGACCTCGGGTTTCGATTTGGTTTCGAATCTCTAGCGGTGTCAAATCGTCGGGTACTGGACGATCTGCCGGCGGCACAGTCGGCGGCACGTGATGGCTGCCCTGCCTGGTCCCCCTTCGCCGCAATTCAGACTCAATATCGATTCGCAACTTTGACTTTTCGAGGCACCATTGGGGAGCAATCAGAAAATTTCGCGGTGCGTCTCCGCTAATACGCTCGACGACCACTTCAGCAGGGATTCTCTCCAGAAAATCAACGACCGTTTTGACATAGTCGTCTCGCTCCATCATACGAATCTCGCCGTCGAGCACCTGCTGCCCCAAAGGTGTGCCTTTCACCGCATACAGATTGTGTATTTTTACCGCATCAAAACCCAACACGCCGATTTCACTTGCTGTCTGCATCATCATCTCGTGGGATTCCCCTGGAATTCCCAAAATTACATGAGCACAGCATTCAAACCCCCGACCTCGGCTACGATCCATCGCGTTGATCATATCAGCATGATTATGGGCCCGATTCATCCAGACTAACCCCTCGTCATGAATGGTCTGCATCCCGTATTCGAGCGAAACATAAGTTTCTGCTGCGAGCCCCTGAATCATGGACAAAACTGATTCAGGCACGCAGTCAGGTCGGGTTCCTATGGCCAAACCAACGACCTGTTCGTCCAAGGACATCGCAAGTTCGAATACTTCCTGCAACTGCTCAACGGGCGCGTAAGTGTTGGTGGCTGGTTGAAAATAGGCAATGAAACTGGCAACTTTGTCATATCGCTCGCGAACACTGGTCATCCCCGACTGCAACTGTTCGCTGACTTGACGCAAACGCACCCGTCTTGATGGGCTAAATGAGCGATTATCACAGAAATTGCAGCCCCCCCGGGCGACCGCCCCATCGACGTTGGGGCAAGTGAAACCGGCATCAATGCTGACCCTTTGAGTTCGTCCGCCGAATTTGCGCTTCAAAAACGCGCCAAACGAATTCATCAGCAAATCCTCCTCCTGCCAAGCCAATCGTGGGTCAAAATCTGCAGTGGAAGACACGTCAACAGTTGCCAAATGGAGGAGAGAAGCCAAAATAGAGTATACTGACGCGATGGCAACAGCAGGTTTGAGTTCGTTAACTGTACCAACTTCTGATTCAGATTATGCTGGGATTCGACGGACTCCGTAAGCCAGCCCATTGAATCAGACCCACACAAACTGAAACCTTGCACTCACCAACTTGCACTCAACAGCCTATACCTGAATGCGCTGACCCGCTGATCAAGCTACGTTATTCAGACTCCGCTAGGTGCCCCAAGCTCCGCAGTGGTTGAGTTCAAACTGCGTTCGCGTAGACAGTTTATCGTGGATCGATAAAGACAAAATTCCCCTCCCTCGGATTATTGAGAAAACATTGTGAGTAGTAGCGAAGAACCTGTATTCGCGGGAGAATATGGACAACTCACTCCTGTCGGCGGTGGCGACCCGATTCCACTGCTAAAGAAACGCTTGATGATCGGCCGCCGAGGCGAAGCCGATATCCAGCTGGGATTTAAAAACATATCCACACAACATTGCCGCTTAACACTGGAACAGGGATACTGGTTCATTCGCGACCTCAACAGTCGTAATGGCATCAAAGTTGACAATCGAACCGTTACCCGAAAACGTGTCGACCCCAACAGCAAAGTTGCATTCGCAAGGCACGAATATGTCATCGAATACGACCCCCAATTGCTTGGTGCTTATGGTCCCCCACCAGCCGATGATGACTACATGGAGGAATTGATGCGGAGTTCGCTCATGGATCGTGCAGGTCTCAAGAAGCGAGATCAGAAACACACGGACTCGTCACAACGCAAATCTCTCGATTAAGCCTTTGCTGGCGTGACGGGTCATCGCGTCGACTCGCCGCCCCACTCGCGAGGCGACGCCGCCCGCGAGGAACGGCTGATACCGTTGCAAGCAACGCGCTCCGGTCGTGTGGCAGACTCATCGGAGCGCAACGCCGTTTTATCGACTTACACTGGAATTGCAGTAGGACTCCGGGCGGCATTCGCGGTAGCAGCAGTACATTTGTGTGTTATCGTGATCTATCTGCGAACATGGCGATTCGCTCGTGAATAAAATGTGGCCTCATTCCAACTTCACAGACGAGTCCCACGAATGGCGTCAGCCCCTGAAAACTTCAATGACAAGCAGACAAATTCGCTTGGTCCCCCGCACAGTCTCCATCGACGAGATACACCCAGCCCGAATATCAGTACGGCACGGAACCCACCTCTGAGCAAGCATCCTCGGCAACGAAGCGGCAGCTCTAAACTTGAATCAACGGCAGATTTCTCGTTGGTTGCATACACATTTCTTTACTGCCTTTCCGCAGCAATGAATTTCCAGAAGCAACGTCTGCTAAAGTAA